>DUEP01000088.1 GCA_011176535.1 Anaerolineae bacterium
CAGTCCGATGGCACGGTGAAAGTGAGTTGGCGCGCCCGCCCGGGTGTGGATGTCTCGGGCGTGGCGTTGCAGTTTGGGGGCGGGGGACACGCGCCAGCCGCCGGAGCCACCATCCCTGGCCCATTATCTGAGGTCCAGGAACGGGTGCTGGCAGCGACGCGCAGGCTCCTGGCCCCTCAGGAGGTTTAGTGCCTGGCGTTTGGTCTTGACTTCCTCAGCCCCTGGAGGAAGCGTGTTTGTTGTTCGTTCAATCCCTGCTATCCTGCATGTAAAGGGGAGGAAAAATGTACCAAGACAAAGAGAAGCGAGTGATTCAGGATGTGGTTTCCGGGGTTCTGGTGGTGGATAAACCGGTGGGGTTGACTTCCCACGATGTGGTGAAGATCATCCGCCGAGGGACGGGGATCCGCCGCGCAGGGCACACGGGAACCCTGGACCCGCGGGCTTCGGGCGTTCTGGTGGTGCTCATCGGCCCGGCGGTGCGGTTGAGTGAGTGGGTCTCCGAGGCGGACAAACGCTACATGGCCACCATTCGCCTGGGCACAGCCACGGACACCTATGACGCCGATGGGCGGGTGACGGCCACGGCCCCCTGGGAGAACATCACCGAGGAAGAGTTCGCCGCCATGCTCAAGGATTTCGAGGGCGAAATTCTGCAGGCTCCCCCGCCTTATTCGGCGGTGCGTGTCAAGGGCAAACGTGCCTACGACCTGGCCCGCCAGGGCAAGAAGGTGGAGTTGAAGCCGCGCAAGGTGCATGTGTACAACCTGGAGTTGCTAGAGTGGGCCCCGCCGGAGGTTGTGGTGGATGTGCACTGCTCCTCGGGCACCTATGTGCGCTCCCTGGCCCACGAAATCGGCCAGCGGTTGGGTTGCGGGGCGCATCTGGTGGGGCTGCGCCGCACCAAGGCCGGCCGTTTCACCCTGCGCGACGCCGTGCCCCTGCGACGCCTGCAAGAGGCTTTCGAGGCCGGCGACTGGTATCGCTATCTCATCCCCGCGGCTGAGGCCCTGGCCGACTGGCCGCAGGTGGTGCTCGACTTCGACGAAGTGGAGACCATTCGTCACGGCCAGCGCATCCTGGCCAAAGGGGAGCACGAACTCAAGGATGGCGATCTGGTCTGCGCGGTGACCGAGCAAGGGGACCTGGCCGCGGTGTTGAAGTATGTGGCCGAGACCAATGTGTTCCAGCCGCGCAAGGTGTTCTTCCTCTCGTAGGAGGGTGGGCGGCGGCTTATGCAACATTACCGTTCCCTTGAAGGGGTTCACCTGCAAGGGGCCTGGTTGACCATCGGCGCGTTCGACGGGGTGCATTTGGGTCATCGGGCCATCATCGAGCCTTTTGTGGCCGAGGCCCATGCGGCAGGTGCCCCGGCGGTGGTGTTGACCTTCTTCCCGCACCCTTCGGTGGTGTTACAGCGGCAGCAACGCCCTTTTTACCTCAGCACGCCTGAGGAGAAGGCCGAGTTGCTGGGCGCGTTGGGAGTGGATGTGGTCATCACCCATCGCTTCAACCGGCGGGTGGCGGCGTTGTCGGCCCGGGCTTTCATGGAGCGTCTCAAGGCCCATCTGGGATTGCGCATGCTGTGGGTGGGTTACGATTTTGCCTTAGGGCGCAACCGTGAGGGCGATATCCCCACCTTGAAGCGCCTGGGGGAGGAGTTGGGGTATCAGGTCCATGTGATGGAGGCCGTCACCCTGAACGGGGAGGTGATTTCTTCCTCTCGCATCCGGACGCTGTTGAGCGCCGGTCAGGTGGAGGAAGCGGCGCGTTTGTTGGGGCGACCTTATCAGGTGACGGGCAAGGTGGTGCAGGGAGATGGCCGGGGGCGTCAGTTGGGGTTCCCCACGGCCAATTTGAAGATTTGGGCGCGGCGGATGGTGCCTGGCCCAGGGGTCTATGTGGCCCAGGCCCGGCTGGCCGACGGCGGCACCTGGGGGGCGGTGGTCAATGTGGGGGTACGGCCCACTTTTGAGGCTCAGCCCCGGGCCCCGTGGGTGGAGGCCCACCTGTTAGGGTTTCAAGGGGACCTCTATGGGCGGTGTCTGACCCTGGCGTTTCTCCACCGCCTGCGGGAGGAACGCCCTTTCCCCTCTCCAGAGGCTCTGGCCGAACAGATCCGCCGGGATGTCCGGCGCGCGGAGGAGATGCTGGCGCATGTCCGCTAAACCTCGGGTCTATCTTCTTTCCCCGAAGACCTATTCCCAGGAAGTGATCGCGGTCACTTTTGCCAAGACCTCGCGTTCGCCCCTGCCCTTCGATGCCATTGCGGCTGAATTGAACGAGCCGGAGAGCGCCCGTTTTCACGAGAAATGGGTCATCGGTTACGGGCATGCTTCGGTGGCCGAGCACGCGGTGTTGCATCTGGCCGTGGAGGGCCTGTCGCGGCTGGCCACCGAAGCCCTGCAATCCACCCGGCTGGCTTCGTACACCGAGAAGTCCAGCCGCTACCAGCCCTTTGGGCCGGAAGACTTCGTGATGCCGCCGGAGTTGGACGAGCGGCCCGAAGGACGGCGCTTGTATCGCGAGGCGGTGCAGGCGCTGTTTGCCGCGTACCATCGTTGCCTGGCCACCGCGCACGATTGGGTGGCGCAGCGGGTGCCCCGTCGGGAAGGGGAAAGCGAGCGGGCGTGGGAGAGCCGCCTGCGCTCGCGCTACGCCGATGCGTGCCGTTTCCTGCTCCCCGCGGCCGCGCAGACCAATGTGGGGATGACCGTCAACGCCCGGGCGTTGGCCCATCTGCTGCGCAAGATGCTCTCGCATCCCCTGACCGAGGTGCGCCAGTTGGGGCGGCGGATGCAGGAGGTGGCCTTGGCCGAGGTGCCGACTTTGGTGCGTTATGTGGAGCCGGTGGGCTACTGGCAACGCGCGGCGGCCCGTTTGACCGCAGCGGCCCGTGCGCTGCCGCGCTCCTCGCCGGACGAATGGTGCCGTTTGGTTCACTATGAGCCCGATGGGGAGGCGCGCGTGCTGGCCTCGACCCTGGTTCGCTTTGGCGAAGCGGACTATCCGACGAGCCTGGCTTATGTGAAGGGGCTGCCCGCCGGGAAGCGCCTGGCGCTGGTTGAGGCCTTGTTGGAAGGGATGGGCCCCCATGATGTGCCCTTGCGTGAATTGGAGCACACCGGATACACCTTTGACCTGGTGATGGATCAGGGAGCCTATTACGAATTCAAACGCCATCGTATGATGAGCCAGACCCCTCAACGCTTGAGCACCCGCCTGGGATATGCCGTGCCGCGCTTGCTGGTGGAGGTGGGGCTGGCGGAGGAATATCGCCAGGTCATGGAGCAGGCGGCGCAGACCTACGAACGGTTGGCGGCCTGGAACACCGAGGTGGCGGCGTATGTGGTGCCCAACGGCTTTCGCCGGCGCGTGTTGGCCACCTTCAACTTGCGGGAAGCGTATCACTTCCTGGCGCTGCGCTCGGCGTCCAACGCCCATTTTTCCATTCGCCGGGTGGCGTTGCGTATAGCCGAGGAGATCCGCAGAGCGCATCCTGCCCTGAGTGTTTATGTGCGTTTGCCCGAGGCGGACTGGCGGGCGGTGGAAGAAGAGCATTTCGCCCGGCCCTGAGTTGGCAAACCTGGCGAATCGCGGTAGAATGGAAGTGCCCCGCTTGAGGGGTTGTTTTTGGCGAGGAGCATTAGACAAATGTCTAACCATCGTTTTGCACGACTATACGCCGCTTGCGAGGCCCCGGTGGCTGCCTTTGACTGCGGCGAAAAGTGCGCGCCTTACAACGCGGGCGGTCTGCCTTTTTGCTGCGACCCCCGTCACGCCGTACCCACCCTTTATCTCGAAGAATGGGCCTACTTGCAGGAGGCAGCGCCGGGGTTTTGGCGGCCCTGGGAAGGCGAAACGCCAGAAGAAACTCAGGCCCTCCGCGAGGAGACGCCCCAGGGGCAGATCCCGGCGGTCTGCGCCGGGCCGGCGTTTTGCGCCACCCACCGTCCTTACCGTTCCCTGACCTGCCGGGCTTTCCCCTTCTTCCCTTACCTGGACCGCCAGAGCAATTTCCTGGGGCTCTCTTACTACTGGCAGTACGAGGATCGCTGCTGGCTCCTCAGCCATCTGGATGTGGTCACCGAGGCGTATCGTGACCAGTTTGTGCAGGCCTTTGAGCAGTTGTTTCGCTGGTACCCACGGGAACGCGAGAATTTTCGCTACCACAGCATGATCATGCGGCGGGTGTTTGGCCGCTGGCATCGAGAGATTCCCCTTTTGCACCGGGATGGTGGATGGTTTCTGGTGCGCCCCAGAGATGGGCGGCTGCGCCCGGTGGACCCCCGTTGGCTGCCCAAGCACGGTGTGTACGCCATCGCTGCAGACCTTCCTTTTCCGGATGAGGTAGCATGAGCACGGTTTCCCATGCTTCGGAATTTACCCCCCCGCGGCAGTATCGGGTGAGCCATCGTAGCGCCGAGCGCTGGGTGCTTTCCCATGCGCTGCGGTACTGGTATTTGTTCGTGTTGCTGTTCATCGGCGCTTTTGGCAACGCGGCCCTGGCCGCAGCCGTGCCCATGCTGGTGGGGCGAGCGTTCAACGCGGTGGTGGCCTCGCCACCTCAGACCCGCGCCCTGCTCACCGTGGCGCTCTGGATTGCCGGGACGCAGGTGTTGCGCGGGGGCTTGCAATTTTTGCGCAATTTCGGCGCCGAGTGGTTGGCCCAGCGGCTGGAGCGGGATGTGCGCGATGAATTGTATGTTTCCCTGCTGGGCAAGAGCATGACCTTCCACAACCTGCAGTCGGTGGGCGACATTATGGCCCGCGCCACCAACGATGTGCGTGAGGTCAACCTGATGTTCAGCCCGGGTATCAACCTGGTCATCGGCTCGGCCAACTTTCTTTTCATGCCCCTGCTGGCCGCGCCCCGTTATCATCCCGCCCTGATGCTCACACCGGCCGTGTTCATTGTGGTGTACTTCTTTCTGGTGGCCCAATACCTGCATGAATTGCGCCCGGTGAGCGACCAGGTGCGCAGCGCTTTTGGGCGCATGAACACCCGCCTGAGCGAGGCCCTGGACGGCATCGAGACGGTGAAGGGGGCCGCCCAGGAGCGGGGAGAAGTGGGACGCTTTTTGAGTCATGCCCGCGAGTTTCGGGATGCCATGGTGCGCCAGGGCGATATCGAGGCGCGGTTTTTCCCCTTCCTGCTGTTGGCCCTGGCTCAGGCGGGGGGGCTGGTCCACGCCATGCTGCTCTTTCGTCAGGGCGCGCTGGATCTGGGCCAGGTGGTGGCCTATTTTGGCCTCTTGCAGTTGTTCGGTTTCCCGGTATTCGTCTCGCAGTTCGCTTATTCCCAGGTGTCGCTGGGGCTGGCCGGCGCGCGGCGGATCCTGGAATTGATCAACAAGGAGACCCGCCTCGACCAGAATCTGGCGGGCTATGTGGCCCCCATTCGGGGGGCGGTGGCGTTTGAAGGCGTCACCTTTGCGTATGAAGCAGGCGCTCCGGTGCTGGAAGGTATTACCTTTCGGGTGGAGCCCGGTATGCGGGTGGCGGTGGTCGGGCAAACGGGGTCTGGGAAGACCACCCTGGTGAAACTCATCAACCGGACCTACGATGTCACCGCAGGTCGGGTGCTGGTCGATGGCGTGGATGTCCGGGAGTGGAACCTGGAGTCCCTCCGTTCCCAGATTGCTATCATTGAGCAGGACATCTTTCTCTTTTCTCGCACCGTGGCAGAGAACATTGCCTTTGGCAAGCCGGGTGCTACCCGCGAGGAGATTATCCGGGCGGCCAAGTTGGCCCAGGCTCATGAGTTCATCATGGGCTTTAAGGATGGATACGATACGGTCATCGGTGAGCGCGGGGTGACCCTTTCGGGCGGCCAACGTCAGCGTCTGGCGCTGGCCCGGGCCTTTCTCACCGATCCGCGAATCCTCATTCTGGACGACTCGACCAGCGCCATCGACAGCGCCACCGAGGACAAAATCCAGCGGGCCATTTTTGCGGCTTCCAGGGGACGCACCACTTTC
This sequence comes from Anaerolineae bacterium, assembly GCA_011176535.1. Taxonomy (NCBI): domain Bacteria; kingdom Bacillati; phylum Chloroflexota; class Anaerolineae; species Anaerolineae bacterium. Next base: position 5,982 of record DUEP01000088.1, read on the forward strand.
ATCATCACCCACCGCCTGTCGCAGATCCGTTGGGCCGACCTCATCGTGGTGCTGCGCAAGGGGCGCCTGGTGGCCGTGGGCACGCACGAAGAACTGCTTCAATCGTCCCCAATTTACCGTCGCATCTTTACCGAGTAGCGAGGCGATATGGGTCTGTTTGCTGGATTGGATGTCGAGGGCTACGACCGTCAGTATAGCGATCGCGAACTGATGGCACGGATGGCCGCTTACTTCCGCCCTCAGGCGAAGCGGCTGGCGGCCATTGTGGTTTTGCTCACCCTGACTTCGTTGGCCGGGGCGGCTCTGCCCATGTTTCTTTCGCGGGTGGTGGATGCCTTGCGCGGGCATCTGACCTTGGGGACGATTGCTTTGCTGGGGGGCATGGTGCTGGGTGCCGGGGTGGTGAACTGGGGGGCCAACTGGGCCCGTCGGCGGCTGACCACCCGCGCGGTGGCCGATGTAATCCTGCAATTGCGCACCGATGCCTTTGCGGCGGTCACCGAGCACGACCTTTCCTTCTTTGACGAGTACACTTCGGGGCGGGTGGTCTCGCGCATAACCTCCGACACCCGCGATTTTGGTCAGGTGGTCGTGTTGCTCACCGATTTGGCGGCGCAGGTGCTGCAGGCCGGGATTCTGGCCGTGGTGCTCGTGCGCACCGAGTGGCGGCTTTCGTTGGTGCTGTTCGCCTTTCTGCCCGTGGTTTTTCTGGTCGCTCTGGGCTTTCGCCGTTGGGCGCGCGCGGTGACCCGCGCCGGGATGCAGGCCATCGCTACCGTCAACGCCACCATCAAGGAAACCGTAGCCGGTATCGCCGTGGCCAAGAACTTCCGTCAGGAAGCGGCCATCTATCAGGAGTTTGACGCGGCCAATCAGCAGTCCTACCGGGTGAATGTGCGGCGGGGGTTGGTGCTGACCCTGGTGTTCCCCACCCTTAACGCCTTAGGTGGCCTGGGAACGGCGCTTTTGGTCTATGTGGGCGGGATGAGCGCCGCCCAGGGCATGGTCAGCGCCGGTGCCTGGTATCTTTTGTTGCAAAGCCTGGATCGCTTCTGGTTCCCGGTGCTCAATCTCTCGTCGTTTTGGACCCAGGTGCAAAGCGGCCTGGCGGCGGCCGAGCGGGTGTTCGCCTTGATTGATGTAGAATCGTCGGTGCGCCAGGTGGATCGCCGCCCTGTGCCCCGACTCAAGGGGGACATTCGCTTCGAGCAGGTTTGGTTCCGGTACACCGAGCAGGAATCGGTGCTGGAGGACTTCAATTTGCACATTCGCCCTGGCGAGAACCTGGCCATTGTGGGGCACACCGGGGCGGGGAAGTCATCCATCGCCAAATTGATCGCCCGGTTTTATGAGTTCCAACGCGGGCGTATTTGGATCGACGGGATGGACATTCGCACCCTGGATTTGCAACAATACCGCCGTCAGTTGGGGATTGTGTCTCAGGTGCCTTTCCTGTTCTCGGGCACGGTGTTGGAGAACATCCGTTACGCCGCTCCAGAAGCGACGCGGGAGGAAGCCGAGCGCCTGGCGCGGCAAATCGGCGATGGTGAGTGGTTGGAGACCCTGCCCCAGGGCCTGGATACCGAGGTGGGCGAGCGTGGCAATCTACTTTCCATGGGGCAGCGTCAACTGGTGGCCTTGTTGCGGGTGATGGTCCACCGTCCCAGCATTTTTATCCTCGATGAGGCCACGGCCAGCATTGACCCCTTCACCGAGTGGCAGATTCAGCAGGCCCTTTCCATGATTTTGCGCAACACCACCAGCATTTTGATCGCCCATCGCCTTTCCACGGTGCGCTCGGCGGATCGGATCATCGTTTTGGAGAAAGGACGCATCCTGGAGGAGGGTGACCACGAGACCTTGCTGGCCCGCGGCGGGCATTACGCGGAACTGTACAACACCTACTTCCGCCATCAAAGCCTGGCCTATGTGGAAAACGCTTACGCTTTGGCTCAGGAGTCCGGGGGAGAGGCCGACCCGTGAGCCTTTTTTGCCGGGGAGCGGCGTTCAGGGTCTGTTGAGGGCGGAAAAGAGTTGATGAATCCTTTCGCTCGGCGTTGACGGCGGCCTGTGAGCGTGATAAAATTTGGGCGTGTGGGCGCGTAGCTCAATGGCAGAGCAGTGGCCTTTTAAGCCATTGGTTGCAGGTTCGAGTCCTGCCGCGCTCACCTGATCCAAATACTCGGCGGGCTTCGCCCCGCAACGCAAATAAAACGCCCGCGGACCTCGCCGCGGGCGTTGGCGTAATAGCATCTGGAGGCATCCATGGCCCTTCTTGAGGCCCCAACTACTACTTTGCCTTTAATCTTCCCGTTGGCCGAGGCCGCCAGGGAAATGGGGGTTGAGAAGCGGTTTTTGCACGATATGGCACAATCTGGAAAAATTTGTGCTTTCGTGGAGCCTGACGGAACCATGTATGTTCAAATGACCGACCCTAAGGCCTTCACGGTTTAACAGGAGGAGGAAGACATCAACGCCCGCCTGCGCCAAGTCCGGCGGGAGGGCTTCGCACATTTGGAGGGGGTGGAGATTGGCATGAGCGAAGCAGCGCGGGAGTTTGGGGTTTCGCTACAGACCATCTGTAAAGTGGGTAAAACGAGGGTATATCAGAGTGTTACGAACCGAAGGCCGAAGAAAGTGTCTCGACAAGAGCGATGTAGCCTTTTGTAGCGCTATGTATGAAGTACGTACGCCATTTGGCAGCCAGCACCTCTACTCAC
>DUEP01000089.1 GCA_011176535.1 Anaerolineae bacterium
GGAACTGCTGATCAGGTTTGAAGAGGAATATTCGCCGGTGGCCCAATTGATCGAGTTGGGCCGCCAAAAGGGATATGTGACTTTAGATGATATCCTGCATTATTTCCCCGAGGCCGAGCAGGATGTGGACCAACTGGAAGAGGCCTTTGCCGCCTTGTTGAGCGCGGGTATTCCTTATGTGGAAGACGAGATTATTGAGGAACCCTCGGAAGAAGAGTTGGAAGAAGAGGAAGAGGAAGAGGAGAAGGAGCGCCTTCGCCGTGCCGAAGCCGATGAAGAGGACTACCTGGCCAACATTGACACCGATGATATGATCGGCCTGTACCTTAAGGAGGTGGGGCGAATCCCGTTGCTCACGGCGGAAGAGGAAGTGGAACTGGCCCAAAAGATCGAGGCGGGACGCCAGGCGCGCGCCGAACTGGCCAAAGGGAATGTATCGCCGGAGCGGCGCGAGGAACTGCGCCGCCTCATCGAGGAAGGCTGGCAGGCGCGAGAACGCCTGATCACGGCGAACTCCCGCCTGGTCATCAGCGTGGCGAAGAAGTACATGGGCCGCGGGGTCTCCTTCCTCGATCTCATTCAGGAGGGAAACATCGGCCTCATCCGCGCCACCAAGAAGTTCGACTGGCGGCGTGGACACAAGTTCAGCACTTACGCCACCTGGTGGATCCGTCAGGCGGTGACGCGGGCCATCGCCGACCAGGGGCGCACCATCCGCGTCCCGGTGCACATGGGTGACCAGATCAACCGTTTGCTGCGGGTGCAGCATCAACTGACGCAAAAGTTGGGGCGCGATCCGACGATTGAGGAGCTGGCCGAGGCGCTGGAAGTGCCCCCCAAGAAGGTGGAGCACATGATCCAGGTGGCCCGGCGCCCGCTTTCGTTGGAAATGCCCACCGACGACGAGGAAGATTCAGTGTTGGGTGACTTCGTCCAGGACAGCGACGCCCCGGCACCGGACGAGGCGGCCATTCAAAACCTGTTGCGCCAGCAGTTGGAAGAGGTGCTCAAGACGCTCCCGCCCCGGGAGGTGCGCATCCTGCAACTGCGCTATGGGCTGCTGGACGGCCAGGCGTACACCTTGGAAGAGGTAGGCCGCAAGATGGGCGTGACGCGCGAGCGCGTGCGGCAGATCGAGGCGCAAGCCCTGAGCCGCCTGCGCCAGCCGAACATCCGGCGGCAGTTGCAGGAGTACCTGGATTAGCCCTCCCGTGGCCCTGGAACATCAAAAGGCAGCGCCCAGATGGCGCTGCCTTTTTGCGTTCGCTCGGTAAAAGACCGGGGTCTATTGCTGACCGAGGAAGGGGAGCAGTTCCTGCGGGATGGCCGGGTCTTGCGGCACGATGTTCTGCCAACCATCGTGGATTTCGATCTCGGCCTTGGCCCGCACCTCGCTGAGCCAGTCCTGGAACTTCTGCTCCCGCAGGCGCTGGTAATCCCCTTCGCTCACCGGGCGCTGTTCATGGCCCAGCACCTGAATGATGTGCCAGCCGTAGTCCGTCTGCACCGGCGGTGAGATTTCCCCGACCTTGAGTTGGAAAGCCACTTTTTCAAAAGCCGGCACCATGACGCCGCGCGGGAACCAGCCCAGATCGCCGCCTTGCGGCACGGTGGCGGCATCCTGGGAGTATTCGGCGACCAGGTCGTTCCAGTCCACCCCTTCGGAAAGTTTCTTCAGCACTTCCATGGCGGTCTCGCGATCCTTCACCAGGATGTGCCGGGCCCACACTTCCTCGCGGGTCCGCGGGAGGTCCTTGGTGACGATGTCCATCAGTTTGCGGCGATAAAGGGAGGCCGCGATCATGTAACGCAGGTAAGTCTCGTCCACTTCGTACTGGCTCTGCATTTGCTCCAGGTATTTGGCCAGATTTTGCTGATAGGCCTCCTGGGTGTAGGGCGTGGGGGTGGGGGGGATGACGGTTGGCGTGGGGGAACCCTCGGCCGTGGCCTCCGGGTTGGGGGTGGCCGTGGGGGCCATGGTGGGGGTGGGAGTCAGCGTGACCAAGGCCAGTTGGGTGGGGGACAAAGTGGAAGTGGGCAGCGTTGTCGGGGCCGGCTCCGGCGTGGGGGTCCCGTTGGGGTAATAGCCAAAGATGCCCTGCAACTCCTGGTCGCTCTCCTCATCCGTGACGGTAATCCCCATCTGTTTGGCCTGCTGGACGATGAGCCTCTCTTCGATCAGGCTGTTGAGTACCTGGCGGCCCAGTTCAGTGGGGTTGTTCAACTGGCGCGCCAGAGGCTGGAGTTGGCTTTGGAAATACTGGGCCGATTGGGGGTCGTTGCCGAACAGTTGGGCAAATTGCAGGATCTGTTGGGTTTGTTGGATGAGTTGCGCGCGGTGCATCCGGGTGCGAATGACGAACTCCTTGCCGCGGATGACATCCCCGTTGACTTTGGCAACCGGCCGGTGGTAGCGCAACACCGCCTGGTCGAGGATACCGTAGCCCAGAATGCCCACCAGGAGGGCAAAAAAGGCCACCGTGGCGTAAAGCAGGAGGCGTTGCTGGCGTTGGACACGCCGGGAGATGTGTTGGTGTTTCCGGCTTTCGGCTTGGGACTGGCGATATTTCTTTTTGGCCATGGTTTTTCCTCGAAAATACGGAAGGGTGAGAAGAATAGAGAATAGAGAAAGGAAAGCAGAAAGGGCATAGGACACAAAGCAGCCCTATGCCCCAGGGGGTGCATGATGGCTGGCCCGCTCAGCGGATGGTAATCTCCGGCACGAAGGGCAGCAAGGCCAGATGCCGCGCCCGCTTGATGGCCCGGGCCAGTTGGCGCTGATGCTTGGCGCAGGTGCCAGTCTGGCGGCGGCTCTTGATTTTGGCATCGTCGTCGATGTACCGCCGCAGCAAGTCGACCTGTTTGTAATCAATGTGCTCGATTTTCTCCACGCAGAAATGGCATACCCGGGGGCGGGAGTAATAACGACGCCGGGGTTGCGTGTTGACCTTTTGTTCGCTCACGGTACCACTCCTTAGACCAAAACTGAACTAAAAGGGGAACTCGTCTTCTTCAACGGTGTCTTCTTCGGGTTCAGTGCTTTCCTGGGAAGGCGCAGGCTCTTCCCGGTGATTGTGGTTGCGGTCACCCAGCACCACCATCTCGTTGGCCACGATTTCGGTGCGTTGATGGCGCACGCCGTTTTCGTCTTCCCAGCGGCGCGTGTGGAGGCGGCCTTCGATGTAAACCTGAGTGCCTTTGCGCAACAACTGATGGCAGATTTCGGCCAGGCTGCCCCAGGCCACCACATTGAACCACTCGGTTTCGCTGCGCCGCTCGCCGCTGGAGGTGTTCCAACTGCGCGTGGTCGCCACGGTGAAGGTGGTCACCGCGCGCCCTGAAGGGGTGTAGCGCAATTCAGGGTCTCGACCTAACCGACCGATAATCATCACTTTGTTCAAACCGCGTCCCATAAACCCACTCCTCATGCAAAACACCAAAAATGGACAACGGACTGCGACTATGGTTGCCTAAGCATCGGTGCGGGTGATGAGGTAGCGCATCACAGGTTCGTGCAGGCGCATGTTGCGCTCCAACTGCGCCACCAGGGTAGGGGGCATTTGGGTTTCCAGCAGAATGTAGTAGCCTTCACGACGCTTGCGGATGGGGTAGGCCAACTGCCGTTTCCCCCAAAAGTCCACCTTCTCGACTGTTCCGCCACCGGCGGTGATCCACCCCTTGACCTTTTCGACCGTCTCGTTGACCGCCGCTTCGTCCAGGTCAGGGTGCACAATGAACACAACCTCGTAAGAACGCATAGAGCCTCCTTTCCGTGGGATTGCCCCCACTCATCCGGTGGGAGCGGAAAGTCGCCGCGCCCTTATCGGCGCGGCGCCGGGCTAAGTTTAGCATAATCCGGGGGAATTGCAAAGGTTTGAGGCCCCTTCGAAGAAAAAGCGCGGCTGCGAGAGCCGCGCTGCACAAGGAGGTGGCGGAAAAGGGCTTATTCACACTCTTTGTAGCAGAACCACCAGTCGTAACAATCGTATTCCTTGAGCCGTTGGGCCGCGGTTTCCACATCGCTGGCCGGCGGCACGATCACTTTGTCGCCGATGAGTTCGTTTTCCGGCCAGTTGGCGGGGATGGCCACGCCCTTTTCGTCGGAAACCTGAAAGCCCTTAATCATGCGCAAAATCTCGTCCATGTTGCGGCCCAGTTCCTGCGGGTAGTACAGGATGGCGCGGATGATCCCCTTGGGGTCCACGAATAACACGGCGCGCACGGTGTTCGTGCCCTTACCGGGGTGGATCAGGCCCAGGGTCTCGGCCACCGCCCCGTTGTCGGCGATGATGGGGAACTCAATCTTCACGCCCAGTTTCTCTTCGATCCACTGCTCCCATTTGATGTGGGCGAAGACCTGGTCCACGCTGAGCCCGATGAGTTCGGTGTTCAGTTTGCGAAACTCGGGATAACGCTTCTGGAAGGCGACGAATTCCGTGGTGCAAACCGGCGTGAAATCGGCCGGGTGACTGAAAAGAATGAACCACTTCCCTTTGAACGCGTCGGGCAGGGTGAGTTTGCCGCGCGTGGTCTGGACTTCCATCTGCGGGAAGGGATCGCCAATCAAAGGCATGCGTTTGACTTCGCTCATGGAGCACCTCCTGGGTTTAGGTTGTAGCGGTTACAAATTTATCACGAAACCAAAGAGGTGTCAAGGAAAAGCGGGAAATTTTCTCTTCCTCCTGTCAAGCCAAGTGCTCTGTTTCCCCTCCAGCCCTCCAAACGGCAGGCAAAAGGCGTGCTCAGGGGGCGGCTTCCCTGGGACGGATGCGGTGGGCTGCGTCCGCCGGGCAAGCAAAAAGCCCTCTCTCCTGCAGGAGAGAGGGCCAGATGGGTCCAGACGGGGGCGTCATTCCACGGTAACCAGGGTTTGCTTTTTCTCCACCGCCTCGCCGGGGGAGATCAGCACCCGCGTCACCTTGCCGTCCCGGGTGGACTTGAGTTCGTTTTGCATTTTCATGGATTCCAGGATGACCAGCACTTCGCCTTTGCGCACTTCCTGGCCCACCTTGACAGGCACTGCTACGATGAGGCCGGGCATGGGGGCTTTGAGGTGGAAGGGGCCGGTTTCGACCAGCGAGGAGCCGGCCCGCTGGCGCAGAAGGTACTCGCGTTCGTCGATGACTTCCACCTCGTAAAGGGTGCCCTGCATGAGCACCTGCCATCCCTCTTCGCCGCGGTAGACAAAGGCCTCGTAGGATTTGCCGTCGGCCAACATGGAGTAGAGCGGCTGATTGCCCAGGCCCACCAGGTCCACCTCCACGACCTGGTCGTTGATGCGCACATGGCGCTCGTCCAGTAATTCGATGGTGTACTCTTGGCCGTTGACTAAGGTGATGTATTTCATGGGGGCCTCCTCAGCGGCGAATCCGTTCCCACCGGCCATACCATTTCCAGTTGGATGTGTCGCGTTTGGCTGGCCGGATGATGCGGGCGGCGCGTTCGGCTTCTCGGTGGGCGACCAGGGTGGCCAGCAAGGCCGCAATGTCAGGGTGCACTTCGCGGATGCTGTCGGCCTCCTCCATGGAGAAGCGTTCTTCCACGAAGCGGGTGTCGAAACTGCCGGCGATAAAGCGGTGCTGCTCGATCAGGTTTTGGTGGAAGGGGATGTTCGTGCGCACACCGACGATTTTGTACTCTTCCAGAGCCCGTCGCAGGCGCAGGATGGCGTGGCCCCGCGTCTCGCCCCACACGATGACTTTGGAGATAAGAGGATCGTAGTAGGGGGTGATCTCCATCCCAGGATACACGCCGGTGTCCACCCGAACGCCAGGCCCTGTGGGCAGGATGACATGCTCCACTTTGCCGATGGAGGGCATGAAGTTGTTGTAGGGGTCCTCGGCGTTGATCCGGGCCTCGATAGCCCAGCCGCGAATCTTGATGTCCTCCTGGGTGTACGAGAGCGGACGTCCCCGGGCGATGCGGATCTGCTCCTTAACGATGTCCACCCCGGTGACGGCCTCGGTGATGGGGTGTTCCACCTGCAGCCGGGTGTTCATCTCCAGGAAGTAGAAGTTCTTGTCCTTGTCCACCAGGAATTCAATGGTCCCAGCATTGACATAGCCCACGGCCTGGGCCGCCCGTACGGCCACTTTGCCCATGCGCCGGCGCAGGTCTTCGTCCACAAAGGGGGAGGGGGCTTCTTCCAGCAGTTTTTGGTGACGGCGCTGGATGGAGCACTCGCGCTCGCCCAGGTAGATGGTGTGGCCCTCCTGGTCGGCCAGGAGTTGGATTTCAATGTGCCGTGCCCCCTCGATGAGTTTCTCCAGGTAAACATTGCCGTCGCCGAAGGCGGCCTCGGCCTCACGACGGGCCTGCCGCAGCAGGGTCGGCATTTCTTCCAGCGAGCGGACCTCGCGCATCCCCTTGCCCCCACCGCCGGCCGTGGCCTTGATGAGCAGAGGAAAGCCGATTTTCGGCGCGAGGGCCAAGAGTTCCTCGTCGCTCAGGCTGCCTTCGCCTTCGGTGCCCGGCACCACGGGCACCCCCGCCGCGGCCACCGTGGCCCGCGCCACGGCTTTGTCGCCCATAGCGGCGATGGAGGAGGGTTTGGGGCCGATGAATACGATGCCCTCGTCGGCGCAGGCCTGGGCGAAATCGGCGCGCTCGGCCAGAAACCCGTACCCCGGATGAATGGCGCCGGCGCCCGACTTTTTGGCGATCTCCAGGATTTTGTCCATCCGCAGGTAGGATTCGCGCGCAGGGGGCGGCCCTAAGTAGTAGGCTTCGTCGGCGTAACGAACATGCAGCGCCTCGCGATCCACATCCGAATAGACCGCCACGGTCTGCAGGCCCAGTTCTCGGCAGGCGCGGATGATGCGAACGGCGATTTCACCGCGGTTGGCGATCAAGACTTTGTTGAACATGGTCACTCTTCCTCATAAGGCGTGTTTCTGGACCAGGACTTCAGGAATTTCAACACGAGCCGGTTGAAGGTCTCCGGTTGTTCCTGGGGCAACATGTGACGCCCTCCGGACACGATGACCACCTGCGCCTGGGGAAGGGCGGCGGCTAGATCCTGCGCGTGGCGTGGGGTGGCATGCTCGTCGGCGTCGCCCTGGATCACCAGCGTCGGGCAGGTCACAGCCCGGAATTGAGGGCGGGCATCCCAGTGTTTGAGGGCGGGTTGCGTCCAGGCTTCGTACCACAGGCGAAACACCTGCTCGCCCCGACCGTGATGGGCGCGGTCCAGCGCCGCCCGAACGGCCGGATGGGTGCGGTAAGTCTCGGCGACCTGGGCGATGCCTTGAGGCATGGTGTCTTCAAGATAGATGTGCGCCGCCACGGCTACCACGGCCAGCGCCTGCTGAGGATAGGCCGCGGCAAAGGCCAGGGCTACATTGCCGCCGTCCGAATGGCCGACCAACAGGGCCTGGACGATGCCTGAAGTGTCCAACAAGGCGGCCAGGTCGGCCACATCCTGTGCAAAGTGAGGCACATCCAGGCGCGGGCGAGGGTCGGAAGCGCCGTATCCCCAGCGGTCGTACACCACCACCCGAAAACCGGCTCCGGCCAGGGCGGGCACCTGATGCTTCCAGGCCCGGGTGCTCCCCAGGCCGTGGTGCAGCAGCACCAGGGGCGTCCCGTCCTTCGGCCCGTGACATTCGTAGTACAGCCGGTGACCGTGGACCTTCACCCGCCTCCCTGGGCCTGAGTCCTGAATCCCTGACACGGAACGGCTCTCCATCCCCTACAGAGGCATGTTGCTGTGTTTCTTCGGCGGGTTGGTGTCCCGTTTGTTTTGCAGCATCTCCAGGGCGTTGATCAGGCGGGGGCGGGTTTCGCGGGGCTCGATGACATCGTCCAGAAAGCCCCGAGAAGCCGCGATGTACGGGTTGGCGAAGGTGCGACGATACTCCTCGACCAGTTTGTTTTTGCGCTTTTCAGGGTCTTCAGCCTGCTGCAACTCGCGGCGAAAGATGATCTTGACCGCGCCTTCGGGCCCCATTACGGCCAGTTCGGCGTTGGGCCAGGCCACATTGTAATCGCCGCGCAGGTGTTTGCTGCTCATCACATCGTAGGCCCCGCCGTAAGCCTTGCGTGTGATCACGGTCAGTTTGGGTACTGTGGCTTCGGCGTAAGCATACAGCAGTTTGGCCCCGGCCAGAATGATGCCGTTGTGCTCCTGGTCGGTGCCGGGGAGGAAACCGGGCACATCCACAAAGGTGACGATGGGGATGTTGAAGGCGTCGCAAAAGCGAATGAAGCGCGCCGCTTTGGTGGAGGCGTCAATGTCCAGCACGCCGGCGAGCACTGCAGGTTGATTGGCCACCACGCCCACCACATGGCCGCCCAGGCGGGCAAACCCGACCACGATGTTGGTGGCGTAATCGGCGTGGATCTCGTAAAATTCGCCGTTGTCCATGACCAGGCGGATTACCTTTTTGATGTCGTAGGGCTTGCTGGGGTCTTCCGGCACCAGGGTGTCCAGCGCTTCTTCCATGCGTAGAGGATCATCGCCCGTGTCGACGAAAGGCGGGTCTTCTAGGTTGTTTTGGGGCAGGTAGGAGAGCAGTTGGCGGACCTTCTGCAGCACCTCGGCCTCCGAATCGCCCACCACATGGGCCACGCCGGATTTGGTGGCATGGACATCGGCGCCGCCCAAATCTTCAAAGGACACATCCTCGTGGGTGACCGCTTTGACCACCTCCGGCCCGGTGATGAACATGTAGGAGGTGCGACGCACCATGAAGATGAAGTCGGTCAGGGCCGGGGAGTACACCGCTCCGCCGGCATTGGGGCCCATAATGACGCTGATTTGCGGCACTACGCCGGAAGCCAACACGTTGCGCAGAAAGATGTCGGCGTAACCGGCCAGGGAGACCACGCCTTCCTGGATGCGTGCCCCGCCGGAGTCGTTCAGGCCGATGACCGGCGCGCCGTTCTTCATGGCCAACTCCAGCAGGCGGACGATTTTCTCGGCGTGGGCTTCGCCCAGGCTGCCGCCCAGCACGGTGAAATCCTGGGCGAATACATAGACCAGCCGGCCGTTGATGGTGCCCCAGCCGGTGACCACGCCGTCGCCCAGGTAGCGCTGTTTGTCTAACCCGAAGTTCTGGCTCCGGTGGGTGACGAACATCCCGATTTCGTGAAAGGAACCTCGATCCAGCAACAACTCGATGCGCTCGCGGGCGGTGAGTTTGCCCTTTTTGTGCTGGGTCTCGATTCGTTGCGGCCCGCCGCCGAGCAGGGCCTGGGCCTTCATTTCGCGTAGCCGTTGAATCTTCTCGTTGGTGCTCATGATTTGCTCCGCATCCTTCGGATTGGTGGCTTGGGCCGGGGGCCTGCCCCTGAGGGGCAATGCACGCGGGGGAGGGGGTGGCCTGCCTTCGCAGCCGCGACGCGTTCAACCCCGCGGGAAAGGGGGGTGGGCAGGTGGCCCTTTGGGGCATCCGGTAAGACTTAACCCAGGACGGCCCCTGAGGTTGCTGTGTTCAGGGAATTTCCAGCACGATTTTGCCCAACTGGTCGCCCTTTTCCAGCCGTTCCTGGGCGGCGCGGGCCTCGGCAAGAGGGTAGGTGCGGTCGAGCACAGGCCGCAGTTTGCCTGCGAATACCAGCCGCATGACCGTGGCGAAGTCGGTTTTGTTGGACATGGTGGAGCCGATGATGCTCAGGTGCTTGCCAAAGATGTAGCGATTGTCAATTTGGAATTTGGGACCGCCGGTGTTGCCCACCGTCAGGATGCGCCCGCCCTTGCGCGCCGCTTTGAAACTCAGCGGGAAGGTGGTGCCCACATTGTCCACCACCACATCCACGCCCCGTTTGCCCGTGAGGCGATAGACCTCTTTGGCCCAGTCCTCCACCCGAGAGCGGTCGATGAGATAGTCGGCGCCCAGTTCTTCGGCCAGGGCGAGTTTGCGGGCGTCCGAACCGACTACATACACCGTGCAGCCGGTCAGTTTGGCGATCTGGATGCTGGCGGTGTTCACCCCGCCGGAGGCCCCGACGATGAGCACATGTTCCCCTGGGCGCAGGTTGCCGCGGGTGATGAGGGAGTGCCAGGCGGTCTGGAACACCAGCGCCGCCGCGGCCGCCTCGGCGTAGGAGACCGGCTCGGGCAGGGCCAGCAGGTTGACCTCAGGCACGACCACATACTCGGCGTAGGTGCCGGGCCGCGTTTCGCCCAGCAACTGCCAGCGCTGGCACATGTTGTCCTGCCCGGCCAGGCAGTACTCACACTGACCGCAGCCGATGTTCGGGTTGATGACCACGCGCTGACCGACCTGCCACCGGGTCACTCCCTCGCCCACGGCGGCGACTTCACCGGCCCCATCGGCGCCCAGGATGTGGGGATAGGTCAGGCGAATGCCGGGCCAGCCGTTGCGCACCCAGAGGTCCAGCCGGTTGAGCGCGGCCGCCCGCAGGCGCACCAGCACCTCACCGGGGCCAGGCTCTGGGGTGGGCAGGTCGCCGTATTGCAACACCTCCAGCCCACCGTGTTCGTGGAAGAAAACTGCTTTCATGGCATCCTTCTCCGGGAAGACCAATGGGGGGATAAACGTCCGTAGGCGCGGGATTTTTCCCTGGGGTCCGGGGTGAAGGGACCTCGGGGGAAAGCCCCGCGTCCGGGGAAGGTGCTCCCCCGGTAGCGGGTGCACCTTCCCCGGTCAGGCGTCAGGTTACACGCGCAGGCCGGTCTCGAGGCGCGCAATGACCAGGCGTTGGATCTCGCTGGTGCCTTCGTAAATCTCGGTGATCTTGGCGTCGCGGAAGTAGCGTTCCACGGGGAGTTCTTTGGAGTAGCCCATGCCGCCGTGGATTTGCACCGCGGCCCAGGCGCAGAACATGGCGGTTTCGGAGGCGAACAACTTGGCCATGGAGGCTTCCAGGGTGTAGCGCTCGCCGGTCTTCTTGGCCCGTTCCTTGGCCAGGGCGGCGTTGTACATCAGCGCCCGCGCGGCCTCGATGCGCGTCTTCATATCTGCAATCTTGAAGCCCGTGCCCTGGAATTCCCCGATGGGGCGACCGAAGGCCTCCCGCTCCTGCACATACTGGCGGGCCGCCTCGTAGGCTGCTTCGGCGATGCCCAACGCCTGCGCGGCGATGCCGATGCGCCCGGCGTCCAGCACCGTCATGGCGATTTTGAAGCCCTGCCCCTCTTCGCCCAGACGATTTTCGACGGAGACCTTGACATTGTCGAAACTGATTTCGCTGGTGGCCGAGGCGCGGATACCCAACTTGGGCTCTTTTTTGCCCCGTACCAACCCCGGCGAGTCGCCATCCACGATGAAGGCGGTGATGCCTTTGTGGCCTTTTTCCGGGTCGGTCATGGCAAAGACCACGAAGTAATCGGCCACCGGCCCGCTGGTGATCCAGTTCTTGCGTCCGTTGAGGATGTAATCGTCACCCTCGCGCACGGCGCGGGTGCGCATGTTGGCCGCGTCGGAGCCGGAAGAGGGCTCGGTAAGCGCATAGGCGCCGATGGCCTCGCCCGAAGCCACGGGCACCACATACTTTTGCTTTTGCTCCTCGGTGCCGAATTGCAGGATGCCGTGGCAGAACAGGGAGTTGTTCACCGACATGATGGTGGAATGGGCGGCGTCGGCTTTGGCGATTTCTTCCAGGGCCAGCACATAGGCCAGAGTGTCCATCCCCGCGCCGCCGTACTCCTCGGGCACCTCAATGCCCATGAACCCCATTTCCCCCATTTTGCGGATGGTTTCTGTCGGAAACTCGCCGGACTCGTCGAACTCAGCGGCAATGGGCGCAATTTCGTTCTGGGCGAACTCGCGCGCAGCCTGTTGGATCATGCGATGCTCTTCGGTGAGCAGGTGCTCAAAGGCAAACCGACCCATACTCTCCTCCGTTGTGCATAGAGTAGGTGAACCGCTCTCCCATTATAGCATGGGGAGGAAGAAAACCCAAAAAGGCCCCGGGGTGTCCTCTTTATTGGACGGTGGCGGCGGACGCGGGTTCAGAAAGCCCCCTGCGCTGGAAGCGCCCGCTCCCGAGGCGAAAAAATACGGGATGGCGTGCTTTCGCCATCCCGTATTTTCCCCAGAGATGAGGAAGATCACATTTCCAGGGCGTCGTAGCCAGGGCCTTCCTGGAAGAACTTGTAGTTGGCCTCGATATCCGGGGTGAGATCCACCGTCTCGCCCTCGCTGAGGGTCTTGGTGGCCTTGAGATGGACGGGCTCGCCGTTGTGATCCTCGCCCTCGTATTCTTCGTCAAAGCCGGGGGTGCCCACGGGCTTGCTGATGCGCTGCCCTTCGCGGGCCACATAGTCGGAGGGCACCTCGTCCTCGGGGAAGATGGCCTCAAAGGGGCATTCTGGCACGCAGGCGCCGCAGTCGATGCAGGTGTCGGGATCAATGTAGTAGAGCGGCCATTCATCCACCGGCTTGCCGGGGATGATGCACTCTACCGGGCAGACCTCGGTGCAGGCGCCGTCGCGGAGACACAAACTGGTGATGATGTGAGTCATGGCTACGCCTCCTTAGGAGAAATCGATTACCTCTTGCTGGGTGCTGCTCTATTTTATACCAGTTGAGGGGAAAAGGCAATTGTGAGATGAAAATCCAAAGGGTGAAGCGGGCGTGGGGTGCTAAAGTGAAGCCTTGAAAATCTGGCGTCGCCCTATCCTGCTTTGTGAGAGGGGCTCGAATAAACGGAAATGCAAGCCAGTTGTGGGTCAGAATTTTCATGGCCTTGCTGTTTTTCACCGTTGGCGCGGGCATCGTGTTGGTTGCCGTGGGGGCATTCCTGTTGTGGATTCGGCTTTCCGCGCCCCGGTTCGTCGTGGGGCTGCTGGGGGCGGCGTTTATGGCTGGCGGCATCTTTCTCCTCACGCTGGAAGACCCTTCTTTGGGTGAACTGCCGCTACCGATGCGTTGGGCCCAGTATGGCGCCCTGGTGGTCTTTATGGGGGCGTTTTCTCTACTCACCCTGTGGTGGGGTTCTCCCTCCTGCGGCGGGGATGAGGTCACGCTGCTGGGCTTCGTGACGCTGCACGGCGAGGCAGGGGTGTGGCTCAAGCGGTTGCTCATCGGGAGGTAGGCATCGTGCTCACCCTGGCCACGCTGTGGGTGGCGATCAGCGAACCCCTGCGGCTGTTGGGCCTCTGGCGCTGCCGGTGACTTTGCCGGCGGCCTCTGCTGGCCATGCCCAGGCGAGAGCACCAAAGGCGCGCTCCCCGGCGCGCGCTCACCGCGGGGAAGCAGCGGCGAGGTATCCTCCACGATGCGTTGTGTCTCCGGGGTGAGGGAGGCGAATTCCTCGTTGGTGATGAGCCCTTCCGGGCGCCATACAAGTAGGCGGAGGATTGCCTGGCTGCGCCGCCAGTCGCGCTCTTTGATCCGCATCATGGCCTCCAGAGCCAAAAGGTAACGCGAATGCCGTAGGTTCTGCCTGCATTTTAGGTCGCTTTCCCTGCTGCGTCAATTTGCCTGCGAGAGCGATGTGTTATACTTGCGACCGACTGGTCGGTCGTTGCTTTTTTCGGCCCTCCTGCGAGGTTCGCCATGTCCTCCACTCCTCAACTCACCCGCCAACGCATTCTCGACGCGGCCATCCGCGTCTTTGCCCGCAAGGGCTACCACGCCACCCGCATGGACGACATCGTCGCCGAAGCCCGGGTCTCCAAAGGCGGCGTGTACTTTCACTTTCCCGGCAAAGAGCGGCTCTTCCTGGCCCTCATCGAGCATTTCGCCGGGCTGCTGGAGGAGCGCCTTACCCAGGCCATCGCCGCCGAACAGGGCGGCGTGCGTCGCGTCACCGCGGCCCTGGAAGCCGGGTTGCGCACCTTTGCCGAATACCGCGCCCTGGCCAAAATCTTCCTCATCCAGGCCGTCGGGCTGGGCGAACGCTTCGAACGCCAACGACTGGCCCTCAACGACCGCTTTGCCGCGCTCATCCGCATTTACCTGGACCAGGCTGTGGCCGAAGGGGATATCCCCCCTATCGACACCGAAGTCACCGCCTACGCCTGGGTGGGCGCCATCTACGAACTGGTCACCCGCTGGTTGCTCACCGACCAGCCGCCTCTGGATCGCCTGCTACCCGGCCTGCGCGCCGTGCTGTTGCGCTCCATTGGCCTGGAAGACAGCCCCCCAGGAGAAGACCATGCCCTTTGACCTCTTGCGCTGCGCGACGGGACGTCCCCGCTGGGCCTGGCTTCACGCCGATACGGCATGGGTGGGGCTGGGCGTTTGGGCTCAGGTGAGCGCCCAGGGGGCTCAGCGGTTTCAAAAACTCCAGCGGGTGGGGAGGCATTGGGGGAACGCGCCCGGCCCTCAAGGTCCGGCCTTTGTGGGATTCGGTTTCACCCCAGGGGATCATCACCGCCCCCCCTGGTGGCAGGCCTTCCCTGCGGGGTTGCTGGTCCTTCCGGAGGAGGTTCACGGCCCCATCCCCCTGGACCCCGGGGATGCGCCCGACGCCCCTGAGGTCGATGCCGTCCCGGAAAAGGTCGCCGGGACCACGCAGGAAGCGTGGCGTGAGGCGGTAGAGGCGGCTTTGACCGCCATCGCCCAGGAGCGTCTGCACAAAGTGGTCCTGGCCCGTGCCGAAGTGCGGCGTTTCCCGGCGGCGCCCGACCCGGTGGCCGTGTTGGAGGCGCTTTACCGGCGGCATCCCGATGCGTATTGTTTTCTCTACGAGCCAACGCCCGGCGTGGCTTTTGTGGGCGCCTCGCCCGAATTGCTGGCACGTGTCGGCCCGAAAGGGCGGCTGGCCACGGCGGCGCTGGCGGGCACGGCACCTCGCGGTGCCACCCCGCAGGAGGATGCTGTTTTGGGTAAGGCGTTGCTCCAAAGCGACAAGGATCGCCGGGAGCACGCCCTCGTGGTGGAAGCCATCCGACGGGCGTTAGAGCCGCTGACGCTGGCGCTGGAGGTGCCCGCATCGCCCGGGTTGCGGCGCCTGCCTCAAGTGCAACATCTCGAGACGCCCATCCAGGGCACGCTGCGCACGGGAGTCGGACTGCTCCAAGTGGCCGAGGCGCTGCACCCTACCCCGGCTTTGGGCGGTATGCCCCGCGGCGCTGCGCTACGCTTCATCGCCCGGCACGAGCCCATCCCCCGTGGCTGGTACGCCGCCCCTCTGGGCATCCTTTTCCCCGACGGGACCGGCGAACTCGCCGTGGGCATCCGCTCGGCCCTGCTCCTGGGCGAGCGGGTTGTGCTGTACGCCGGTGCGGGCATCGTGGCAGGGTCGGACCCTGAGCGCGAATGGGATGAAACGGCCCTCAAGATGGCCACCATGCGCGAAGCGCTGGCCGAAGCGGAACGGTTAGCGGTTGGTAGTTTTGACGGCTGACGGTTGGCTGTCCCCGCATGGCACATGGCACCTGACACCTGAACACCTGACACTTGAACACCGGAGCACCCTCCCCATGAACCCAGCCACGCTTTTCGCCACGCTGTTCGTCGATGAACTCACCCGTTTGCCGCTGAGCGGGGTTGTGGTCTGTCCAGGCTCGCGGA
>DUEP01000090.1 GCA_011176535.1 Anaerolineae bacterium
CGTCGGTCATGGAGATCGCCTCCTTGAGAAAGAATGCCGTGTTTATTGTACCCGAAAAGCCTCAGGCCCGCGAAAGCGATCGGCTCACCAGGAGGGCGGATGCTCTCCATCCCAACGGCGCACGCCGGGCAAGCTGAGCACCCAATCCGCCCCGTGGCCCTTTGCCGAAGTCTGAAAACCTGGGTGCACCTCGCCGTCCTCCAGAGCCACCGTCCGATGGGACAAGCCCCAACGCTCAGCCAGGGCCTGCAGGCGTTGCCCATCCCGCCCGGCCAAAACGGGCTGCCAGCCTTGCCGCACGGCTTCGGCAACGATCAGCCGCCCCGTGTAACCATAAGCACCGTAAAGCAAAAAGCGCATCCCCCTGCTCCCTCCCCCTCAAAAAAAGACAGGCAGACCTGTGGCGTCCTGGTCCACAGGTCTGCCTGTCGGATGGACTTTGCCGGATAGGCTAACTCCCCATGCGGGCTTCGATGTACTTCACCGCCTCGCCCACTGTGGTGATCTTCTGCGCGTCCTCGTCGGAAATTTCCTGGCCGAACTTGTCCTCCAGGGCCATGATGAGTTCCACCAAATCCAGCGAATCGGCCTCCAAATCCTCGCGGAAGCGGGCCTCAGGCGTCACCTTGCTTTCATCCACGCCCAACAAATCCACAATGATTTCTTTGACCTCTTCAAAGACGTCGGCCATGATTGTTCCTCCTAACAAGGATTGAAATACCAGAGGGGCAAGCCGCCTTAAAAGAAAGGATGCGCGACGCTCCAATTGTAACCTACATCAGGGGGTTGTCAAGCGCGTTGACAGCCCTCCCAACGGCTGGTAAGATTGCTCGTAGAAAGGAAACACTCGACCATGAGCGAAGTTACGCCCATCGGCAACCGAAAAGCAGACCACATTCGCATCAACCTAGAAGAAGATGTGCGTTCCCGCCTGA
The DNA here is from genome assembly GCA_011176535.1 of Anaerolineae bacterium. Classification (NCBI taxonomy): domain Bacteria; kingdom Bacillati; phylum Chloroflexota; class Anaerolineae; species Anaerolineae bacterium. The sequence goes on from DUEP01000090.1 coordinate 936, forward strand.
CCACCGGGCTGGAACGCTATCGTTTCATCCACCAGGCCCTCCCCGAACTGGACCTGGAGGAGGTAGACACCGGGGTCACGGTATTCGGCAAACGGCTGCGGGCGCCTTTGCTCATCTCGTCTATGACGGGCGGCACCACCGAAGCCGGGGTCATCAACCGCCGGCTGGCCCTGGCCGCCCAGGAGACGGGCATCGCCATGGCGGTCGGCTCTCAGCGGGCGGCCCTGGAACACCCCGAACTGGCCTCGACCTTCCAGGTGCGGCGCTACGCCCCGGACATCCTGCTCTTCGCCAATTTAGGGGCGGTGCAGTTGAACTACGGCTACACGGTGGACCACTGCCGCCGCGCCGTGGAGATGATCGAGGCTGACGCCTTCATCCTGCACCTCAACCCCCTCCAGGAGGCCGTGCAGCCCGAAGGCGACACCCGCTTCAGCGGCCTGGTGCGCAAAATCGAAGCCGTGTGCCGCGCGCTGCCCGTGCCGGTGGTCGTCAAAGAGGTGGGCTGGGGAATCTCGGAACGAGCGGCGCGGATGCTGGCCGAGGCCGGCGTGGCAGCCATCGATGTGGCCGGTGCCGGAGGCACCTCTTGGAGCCAGGTGGAGATGCACCGCGCCGTGAACGACTTCCAGGCGCGGCTGGCCGCCGCCTTCGTGGACTGGGGCATCCCCACGGCGGAATCCATCCGTTTCGTGCGACAAACCGCCCCGGAGATGCTGGTGTTTGCCTCCGGCGGCCTGCGCAACGGGGTGGATGTGGCCAAGGCCATCGCCCTGGGGGCCACCCTGACCGGTATGGCCGGGGCGCTGCTCCAAGCCGCGGCCCAATCCACCGAGACCACCGTGGAAACCCTCCGCCTGATCCAGCGCCAGTTGCAAGTGACCATGTTCGCTGTGGGCGCCCGAGACATTACCGCTTTGCAGCGCACGCCGTTGATGGAAGCGTGACTCTTCCTCGCTCACGCCACGATTGCCCGCACACAGCAATGAAACACGGCGAAACACCCATTCACCATGACGAGGCCACCAACTGATGACCTTCCAAGATATGTTGCTCCCCGCCATCGAAGACGAAATGCGCGCCGTGCTGCCCCGGCTGGACGGGCCGCGCTACGCCGAGATGCAGGCCATGCTGGCCTACCACTTAGGCTGGGAAGGCGAAGGCGCCGGGCCCAAGGCCCGCGGTAAACGGGTGCGGCCCCTGCTCCTCTTGCTCACCATGGCCGCCGCTGGGGGGCGTTGGGAGGCCGCCCTGCCCGCCGCCGCTGCCGTGGAACTGGTGCACAACTTCTCCCTCATCCACGACGACATCCAGGACCGCAGCGATACCCGCCGTGGCCGGCCCACGGTGTGGCGCAAATGGGGCATCGCCCAGGCCATCAACGCCGGGGACGCCATGTTCACCCTGGCGTTCATCGCCCTCTCACGGCTGCGCGAAACGGTGAGGGCGGCGATCGCCCTGGAGGCCCACGCCGTGCTCCAAAACGCCTGCCTGGCCCTCACCCAGGGCCAGTACCTCGACCTGGCCTACGAACAGCGCCACGACCTCACCGAAGCGGACTACTGGCCCATGATCCGCGGCAAGACCGCCGCCTTGCTGGCCGCCTGCACCGATTTGGGCGCCCTGGTCGCCGAGGCTTCAACGCCCATCCGCGCGGCCTACCGCCGCTTCGGCGAGCACCTGGGGCTGGCCTTTCAGGTGCAGGACGACGAGTTGGGCATCTGGGGTGACGAGGCGTTAACCGGCAAGCCCACGGCCAGCGACCTGCTCGAGGGCAAGAACACCCTCCCCGTGCTCTACGGCCTGGCCCACAGCCCCCATTTCGCCCGGCGCTGGCGGCAGGGCCCTTTACAACCGGAAGCGGTGCCGGAGATGGTAGCCTACCTGGAGGCCTGCGGCGCCCGCGAATACACTCGCCGCAAGGCCGCCGACCTCACCGCACAGGCGCTCCAGGCCCTGGACGAAGCCCAACCCCAGGGCGAGGCCGGGCAGGCGCTGCGGGCCCTGGCGATGAAATTGCTGGAGCGGAAAGCCTGAACCCATGTCCGAAGCCTATTTCGTCACCCTCGTCCGTCACGGTGAATCCACGGCCAACGCCGAAGGCCGTCACCAGGGCCAGATGGACTTTCCCCTGACCGAGCGGGGCCGGGCGCAGGCCCAGGCCCTCGCCCGGCGATGGCTACGCGAAGGGCGGCGCTACCACGCCCTCATCGCCAGCCCCCTCAGCCGCGCCTTGCAAACCGCCCAAATCCTCGCCGAC
>DUEP01000091.1 GCA_011176535.1 Anaerolineae bacterium
CGGGGTGGGGCTGCGCGCCCTGCCGGGTAACCTGGCGCGGCTGGCGCGCGGCTACCTGGCGGCCCGACGCCTCTTGGCTGCCTTTCGGCCCGATGTGCTCTTCTTCACCGGTGGCTATGTGGCCGTGCCGGTGGGGCTGGCGGGCCGACGCATCCCTACCCTGCTCTATGTGCCTGACATCGAGCCGGGGCTGGCGCTGAAGACCCTGGCCCGCCTGGCCGACCGCATCGCGGTCACTGCCGAGGCATCTCGCGCGTTCTTCGCGCCGCGGGCGCCAGTGGTGGTCACCGGCTATCCTGTACGGCGGGACCTGCTCAACTGGGATCGGCAACGGGCACGGCGGGCCTTGAGCCTGCCTATCGAGGCGCGGGTGCTGCTGGTTTTCGGGGGCAGCAAGGGGGCCCGCTCCATCAATCGAGCGCTGCTGGCGGCTTTGCCCCGCTTGCTGGAGGCTGGGTTGCACATCGTACACATCACGGGGCGACTGGACTGGCCCGAGGTCTCCCGGGCCCGCGAGGCCCTTCGCGCCGAACAGGCTTCCCGATACCGGGCCTACCCCTACCTGCACGAGGAGATGGGCGCGGCGTTGGCGGCGGCCGATGTGGTGGTTTCCCGCGCTGGTGCCTCGACCTTAGGCGAATTCCCGGCTTTTGGCCTGCCGGCCATCCTGGTGCCGTACCCGCACGCCTGGCGCTACCAGCAGGTGAACGCCGAATACCTGGCGCGGCACGGTGCGGCCCTGATCGTACCGGATGCCGCTCTGCCGACGCAACTGGCCGAAACCCTGCTGGCGTTGTTCGCTGAGCCTTCCCGCCTGGAGGCGATGCGGCGGGCCATGCGCCGTCTGGCGCAGCCCCAGGCCGCCGAGCACATCGCGGCTCAACTGCTCGCTTTGGGCCGAAAGGAGTAGGGACGCATGTTGAGCATGGTGGGCTTTTTCTGGATCATGGTCTTTCTGGCAGGGATCATCGGTGCATTGCGTGGTTGGGCCAGAGAGTGGCTGGTGACTTCTTCGGTGGTGCTGGCTTTCCTCATCATCTGGGTGATGGAGACCTATGCGCCCTCGGTGGTTCGTAGCGTGAGCTCCTCTCGGCCCGCCCCGGCGCTGGCGACGTCTACTCCCACGTTCACCCCCGCTCCCCTCCCCACGCCGCCGTCCTCACCCTTGGAGACTTTGATCCCTCCTGAGGCCAGGAGACAACCCTGGACAAAAGAGGAGCGCAACACCTTTTGGTTCCGCACGCTGACCTTGCTGGTGCTGGCTTTCTTTGGCTATCAGACGCCTCGCATCCCGGCCGTGGCTAGCCGCACAGCCAGGGGCAAAGGTGTGGTCGCTGATTTGATGTTGGGCTTCGTCTTCGGGATGCTCAACGGCTATCTCATCGTCGGCTCGATCTGGTATTTTCTGGACCAGGTTCGCTACCCATTTCGCGCGGTGATGGTGCCCCCGGACCAAATCGAGCCCCTGGCGAAGTTGGTAGATGCTTACATCCGCTACATGCCTCCCAGCTATCTGTTGAGCACGCCGGGGCTGTTCGTCGCCGTCATCATCGCCTTTGTCTTCGTCCTCACCGTGTTGATTTGAGGAGCAGGCATGGTTTTGTCGCAGCGCATTCACTTCGTCGGTATCGGCGGCACCGGGCTTTCGGCCATCGCCCGCGTGCTGCTGGAGCGTGGCTACACTGTCAGCGGCTCAGATCGGCACGCTTCGCCGTTCACCGAGGCGCTGGCGCGGTTGGGTGCCCGTGTGTTCATCGGCCACGCCCCCGAACAGGTGCGCGATGCCGACCTGGTGGTGCGCTCTTCGGCCATCCCCGACGACAACCCCGAGGTGCAGGAGTCGCGCGCCCGCGGGATTCCGGTGCTCAAGCGGGTGGACTTTCTGCCCCAACTCACGGCTGGTTATCGCACCCTGGCCGTGGCCGGGGCCCATGGCAAGACCACCACCACGGCCATGCTGGCTGTGGCCCTGCAGCGTCTGGGCCAGGACCCCACTTTCATCGTGGGCGCTGAGGTGCACGATCTTGGCGCCAACGCCCACGCGGGGAAAGGCCCTTACTTCGTCATCGAGGCCGATGAGTACGACTACATGTTTTGGGGTCTACGGCCTTATGTCGCCGTGGTGACCAATGTGGAGCACGATCACCCCGATCTTTTTCCCACGCCCGAAGCGATGCAGGCCGCCTTCCGCGGTTTTGTGGAACGGGGCGACCCTGAAGGGTGGACCGTGCTCTGTGGGGAGGACGCCGGAGCCCGCCGTCTGGCGGAACACGCCCCAGGACGGGTGCTCTTTTACGGGATCCGGGGAGAGGGTTCCGGGGTCTGGTTGGCTGCCATCGCCCGGGGGCTCTCGCTGAACCCGCGGGGCGGGTACGACTTCCGGGCCGGGTTGCCCTCCGGTCGGGAGGTGGCCGTCTCCCTGAGCATTCCGGGCCGACACAATGTACTCAACGCCCTGGCCGCCCTCACGGTGGTCGATGTGCTGGGACTGGATGTCCAGGAAGCCGCCCGGTCGCTGGCTGCTTTCCACGGCGCTGGCAGGCGCTTCGAGGTGCGGCTGGAAAGCGGCGGATGGGTGGTGGTGGACGATTACGCCCACCATCCCACGGAGATTGCCGCCACCTTAGCCGCGGCGCGAGCCCGCTACCCCGGGCACACCCTCTGGGCCGTGTGGCAGCCCCACACCTACTCCCGCACCTTGACTTTGCTGGATCGGTTCGCCACCGCCTTTGCTCAGGCCGACCGGGTGGTGGTCACCGGGGTGTACGCGGCCAGGGAACGGGCGCCCGAGGGCTTTGACCCGCGCCAAGTGGCCGCCGCCCTGCGCCATCCGACGGTGGCTTTCGCGCCCGATTGGGAGGCCGCTGCGGAGTTGTTACTGGCCGAGGCCCACCCCCCGGCGGTGGTGCTGGTGCTCTCGGCGGGCGACGGCCCGCGCCTGAGCGAGCGCCTGCAGGCCGCCTGGCTGTCTGAGGAGAGGAGAGGATGATGCCCCCAACGGCCCCCGTTGCCCTGCCCTGGTCGGTCCTGGAGGCCGCTTTTGGGGAGCGGCTCCAACGCCGGGTCCCGCTGGCGCCCTACACCTCGGCGCGCTTAGGCGGTCCGGCCGACGCCCTGCTCATCGTGCGCTCGGCCGACGAACTGGCCGAGGCGGTGGCCTGGCTGTGGGCCCACGAGGTGCCTTTCCTGGTGCTGGGCGGGGGCTCCAATGTGCTGGTGAGCGACGCCGGGGTGCGCGGCGTGGTGCTGCTCAACAAGGCCGCCGCGGTACGCTTCGGCGAGGACGAGGAAGGCTCCTGGGTGCGGGCCGAGTCAGGCGCCAATCTGGGCCGTGTGGCCCGGCGGGCGGCTTTGCAGGGGCTGGCCGGGCTGGAATGGGCCGCCGGGATTCCCGGCACCGTGGGCGGGGCCGTGGTAGGCAACGCCGGGGCCCATGGCGGCGATATGGCGGGCGTGCTCCGGGTGGCCGAAATCTTGCACCGCCGGGAGGGACGGGTGACTTGGCCGGTGGAGCGCCTGGCTTACGGCTATCGCACCAGTTGGCTCAAGGTGCACCCCGGTGAGGCGGTGGTGCTGGCCGCCACCCTACGCCTGCGGCCCGGCGATCCTCAGGAACTGCAGGCGCGGCTGGAAGAAGGGCGGGCCTACCGCCAGCGCACTCAGCCGCCGGGGGCCAGCATGGGCTCCATGTTCAAGAACCCGCCGGGCGATTACGCGGGCCGGCTCATCGAAGCCGCCGGGCTGAAGGGTACCCGCATCGGCGGGGCTGAGATCAGCCGTGTGCACGCCAATTTCATCGTCAACCACGGCGACGCCACGGCCCGCGATGTGGCCGAGTTGCTGCGCCTGGCGCGATGCACGGTGGCCGAACGTTTTGGCGTGCGGCTGGACCTGGAAATCCAACTCATCGGCGACTGGCCGCCTGAAGTGCTGGCCGACCTGGTGTGAGGAGGCAAGGCATGGCGGACAAACTGCGCGTGGCGGTGCTTTTTGGCGGACGTTCGGGCGAGCATGATGTCTCCCTCATGTCGGCCCGCTCGGTGCTCGACGCCCTGCGCCGCGACCGCTATGAGATTCTGGAAGTGGGCATCACCAAAGAAGGCGTCTGGCTGATGGGCGAAGGCGTGTGGCAGGCGCTGAAGGAGGGCCGTACCGAGGGCCTGACGCCGGTCACCATCCTGCCCGACCCCACCCGCCCGGGCCTTTACGCCTTCCGCGACGGGGGCCTGGAGCGGGTGGCCAGGGTGGATGTGGTCTTCCCCGTATTGCACGGGACTTTTGGGGAAGACGGCACGCTCCAGGGCTTGCTGGAGATGGCCGACCTAGCCTATGTGGGCGCCGGGGTGGTCGGCTCGGCGGTGGGCATGGACAAGGGTGTCTTCAAGGCGGTGATGGAGGCCCATTTCCTGCCGGTGGTGGCCTATCTGGTGCTCACCCGCCGCGAGGTGGAGGAGCAGTTGGACGAGGTGGTCACGCGATGCGAAGCCTTGGCACCCTATCCGCTGTTCGTCAAGCCGGCCAATCTGGGCTCCTCGGTGGGCGTGACCAAAGCCGACAACCGGGACGAGTTGGTGGCCGGGCTGGAACTGGCCGCCCGGTACGATCGGCGCATCGTGGTGGAGCGCGGGGTGCCCAACGCCCGCGAAATCGAGGTCAGCGTGCTGGGCAACGAAGAGCCGCAGGCCTCGGTGCCTGGCGAAATCCGCCCCGGCGATGAATTCTACTCCTACGAGGCCAAGTATCTGGACGATTCCTCGGAGTTGATCATCCCGGCCCGGTTGAGCAAAGAGGAGGCCGAGCGCGTGCGGGCGCTGGCCGTGGCGGCCTACAAGGCTTGTGATTTGGCCGGGATGGCCCGGGTGGACTTCTTGCTGGACCCGGAAAGCGGTGAGTTTTTCATCAACGAGGTGAACACCATCCCCGGGTTCACGCAGATCAGCATGTATCCCAAATTGTGGGAAGCCAGTGGGCTGCCTTACCCTGACCTGCTGGATCGTTTGATTGACCTGGCTTTGACGCGCAAGGCGGAGCGGGACCGCACGGTGCGCACCTACAGGCCAGGCGAGTGAGGTGTGATGGCCATGGAGCGGACGGCTCGGCAAGGGAGCCGCGCTGAAAGGGTGCGTCAGCGGCGTCGACGGAAGACCACCCCCCGCGTCAAGGTGGCCCGGGGGCCAAAACGCGGCGGGCGCGTGACCGCCACGACCGTGGCGGATTGGGCTTCCGTGCCCATGGTGGTGGACCGCCATGGCGTGGCCGGTCAGGTGGCGTTCCCCACGGCTTTCCCTCTGCCCGGGGAGGAAGCGCGCCGGGTGGTGGCCTGGCCGCGCCTGGATTGGGGTTGGCGCTGGCTTTCGGCTCTGCTTTTGCTGCTGAGCCTGGGCGGACTGGTGGCCTTGTTCCGGTTGTCGGTTTTTCAGGTACAGGAGGTGACCTTCCACGGTTTGGAGCGCCTCAACGCGGCTTCGCTGCGTGGTGTGCTACCTCTGGGAGAACCAGCGGCCACGGTGGACCCCCAGGCGGTGGCCCAGGTGTTGCTCACCACCTTCCCGGCGCTGGCCGAGGCTCAGGTTTCTCTCACCGTGCAGGGGCAGATGGTGGTGCAGGTGGTGGAACGCCAGCCGGTGCTGGCCTGGCGTTATCAAGGGGCCCGCTGGTGGGTGGACCCTGAAGGGGTGTTGTTCCCCGCCCTGGACGAGGAAGCCCTCCCTGAGGTTGAAGTCCAGGCCCAGGATTTGCCCCTGGGGTTGACCCAGGACCAGGGACAGTGGCGTCTGCCCCAGGATTTGGTGCAGGCCCTTCAGGTGTTGGCCGCCTATGTCCCCCAGGGACAACCGCTGGTGTACCACCGGCGTTACGGATTGGGCTGGCAGGCACCGGAAGGGTGGCTGGTCTTCATTGGGAAGACGCCGACGCACATGGCGGCCCGAATGCGGCTCTATTGGGCCTTGCGGGAGCATTTGCGCGCCCAGGGTGTGCGCCCGGCGATCCTTGACCTTTCGGCGTTGGACGCGCCGTATTACCGGATGGAGCCGTAGGATGGAAGCACCCATCGTTGTCGGTTTGGATGTGGGCACGACCAAGGTGTGCGCGCTGGTGGCCCGCTTGGAGGGGGCGGTGCCGCGGGTGATCGGCGTGGGCATCGAGCCTTCGCGGGGCATGAGCAAGGGGCTGGTGACAGACATCCCGGCGCTGTCGCGGGCCGTGGCGCAGGCCATCGAGAAGGCGGAGCGCACCTCGGGGCTGGTCATCGAGTCGGCGCTGGTGAGCCTGGCTGGCGCGCAGGTCAGCGGCGAGATCAGCCGTGGTGTGGCCGGCGTGCGCGGCGGCCGCGTGGGCGAGCGAGACATCGCCCGCGCGCTGGAAGCGGCGCAGGCCATCGCCGTGCCTCACAACCGCGAGGTGATTCATATGGTGCACCGAGGCTTCACCCTGGATGAGCAGGAGCAGGTGCACAACCCCCTGGGGATGTACGGCTACCGCCTGGAGGCCGAGGTGTATGTCATCAGCGCGCTAAAAAGCGCCATCGCCAACCTGCGCCAGGCCGTGGAGGCGGCCGGGGTGGAAGTGGCCGGTTTCGTGCTCAACCCGCTGGCGGCCGGGGAAGCGGTGTTGCAGGACACCGAGCGCGAGATGGGCGTGGTGGTGGTGGACATCGGCGGCGGCACCACGGATCTGGCCGTGTACATCGACGGCGATGTGTGGCACACGGCGGTCATCCCCCTGGGCGGCAATCACATCACCAACGATCTGGTGTATGTGCTCCATCTGCCGCCCCAGGAGGCCGAGCAGGTCAAGGTGGCCCACGGGCACGCTGTGCCCCAGGAAGTGCCGCCGGAGGAGTTCGTCACCGTGCACCCCTATGGCGAGGCCCAGGGCGTGCAACTGCCGCGCTGGGAGATGGCCCAGATCATCGAGGCGCGGGTGCGCGAGATCTTCCAGTTTGTGCATCAGGAGATCCACCGTTCGGGCTACGAAGGGCTGTTGCCCGCGGGGGTGGTGCTCACTGGCGGTGTCAGCGACCTGCCGGGCGTGAAGGAGGTGGCCCGCGAGGTGTTGGGCCTGCCGGTGCGCATCGCCAGGCCGGAACGGGTGACCGGGATGACGGATCGCATCCGCAAGCCGGCCTTTGCCACCAGTGTGGGTCTGCTCTACTGGCCCCATCTGACGGTGGGCGCGGCGCAGGCCACCATGCGCACCGAAAAAGCCCCCCGGTCCAATTCCTGGTTGGAGTGGTTACGGCGCCTGTTGCCGTAATATGTTATGATTGAAAGCCCCACGACGAGGAGGTCATCATGGTGTACCCTGACATGGAACAACCGTTGGAGTCCTTTGCCCGCATCAAAGTGGTGGGTGTAGGTGGCGGCGGCTGTAACGCCGTCAACCGAATGATCGAGGAAGGGGTGCAGGGCATCGAGTTCATCGCGGTGAACACCGATGCCCAGGCCCTGATGCTTTCGCAGGCGCCAACGCGGGTGCGCATTGGCGAGAAGTTGACCCGCGGCCTGGGCGCGGGCGGCGACCCCGAGGTGGGACGCAAGGCCGCCGAGGAGTCGGCCGAGGAACTCTACGAAGTGCTCAAGGGTTCCGATATGGTGTTCGTGACGGCCGGCATGGGCGGCGGCACGGGCACCGGCGCGGCGCCGGTCATCGCCCAGATCGCCCGCGAAATCGGCGCGCTGACCATTGGCGTGGTCACCCGGCCTTTTTCCTTCGAGGGCGCGCGGCGGGCCAAGGCCGCGGAAGAGGGCATTAGCCAGTTGAAGGAGCAGGCCGATACGCTGATCGTCATCCCCAACGACCGGCTGCTGCAGATTGTGGACAAGCGGTCGAGCATTCAGGACGCCTTCCGCGTGGCCGACGATGTGCTGCGTCAGGGCGTGCAGGGCATTTCGGAACTGATCACCGTGCCGGGGTTGATCAACCTGGATTTTGCCGATGTACGCTCCATCATGAAGGAGGGCGGCGCGGCGTTGATGGCCGTGGGCGAGGCCGAGGGCGAGGACCGCGCCCGCCTGGCCGCCGAGGCCGCCATCTCCAGCAACTTGTTGGACATCACCATCGACGGGGCGCGGGGCGTGCTGTTCAACATCACCGGCGGCTCGGATCTGACCCTCTTCGAGGTCAACCAGGCGGCGGCCATCATCAAAGAGGCGGCCCATCCCGATGTGAACCTCATCTTCGGGGCGGTGATCGACCCCAACATGGGCGACAGGGTGCGCATCACGGTCATTGCCACGGGTTTTGACCCGGCGCGGTCTTCGGTGCCTGGCTTTATCGACCGGGGGCCGCGCGGCGCGCACAAGCCCTGGGAGCGGGAGTATCGCTCCACGCGCTCCACGCCGCCCCCTTCGGGCAGGGACGCACGGGCGCCGCACCCGGCCGAGCGGGAAGAGCCCACCCGCCTGCCGTGGACGGCCGACGATGAAGACCTGGATGTGCCGCCTTTCGTGCGCCAGAATTACTCACCGCGGCGGTAAGCGCATCCCCGGCGGTTCACCGGCCGCCGACCGACAACAGGTGACACAGGCAACACGACCTCCTCCGGTCGAGGCGGGCGTCCCCGGACGCCAGGCCCGGGTGTTGCCGTGGGGCTGATTGCCTCTGGGCTTTTTCCCAGGGGCAGTCACGCTTTTAGGCTCGTTTTCCGGAGATGGCGCAGCCCCTCCTCCATCACCTCTACCAGCCGTTCTGCGTCGGCGTGGGTGAAGGGGAGGGGTGGCTTGATTTTGAGCACATTGTGCAGGGGGCCGTCCACCCCCAGCAATACGCCGCGGTCTTTGGCGTATTGCACCAGGCCGGCGGCCTCTTCGGCCGCCGGCTCCAGGGTCTCATGGTCGCGCACCAACTCAACGCCCAGGAAGAGGCCCAGCCCACGCACATCGCCGATGAGGGGACGGTGGTCGGCGATTTCGCGTAGCCAACTCTTGAGGGCCCCACCCACCTCACAGGCGTGTTCTTGCAGCCCTTCGGCTTCGATCACATCCAACACGGCCAGCCCCACGGCGCAGGAGACCGGGTTGCCGCCGAAGGTGTTGAAGTATTCCATGCCCGTGGCAAAGGCCTGGGCGATCTCCGGCGTGGTGACCACGGCGGCCAGCGGGTGCCCGTTGCCCATGGGCTTGCCGAAGGTGACGATATCGGGCACCACGTCCTGGGTCTGGAAGCCCCAGAAGGCCTCGCCCACCCGGCCAAAGCCGATCTGGACCTCGTCGGCTATGCAGACTCCACCGGCTTCGTGCACCGCCTGGTAGATTTCGCGCAACGTCCCCGGCGGGAAGACCACCTGCCCGCCAGTGCCCATCAGGGCCTCGGCGATGAAGGCGGCAATCCCGCGCCCTTGGGCCTGCACCGCGGCGATGACCCGCCGGGCGTGCTCGCCGTAGGCGCGGGCCGGGTCGGGCTCGTGGCGGTAGATGCCCCGGTAGGCGCAGGGCATGGGCAGTTTGTGTACCCATTCGGGCGCGCCTTGCCCGCCGGGCCCGTCGAACTTGTAGGGCGAGATGGCGATGAGGGAGGAGAGGTTGCCGTGATAGGCGCCTTCCAGCACGAGCACATCCCGCTGCCCGGTGTAGGCCCAGGCTAAGCGCAAGGCCAGGTCGTTGGCCTCGCTGCCGGAGTTGACGAAGAACCACACCCGCAGCGGTTCGGGTAGGGTGGCGCTCAGGCGCTCGGCCAAGCGCAGGATGTTCTCGTGGAGGTAGCGGGTGTTGGTGTTGAGGGCCGTGGCCTGGCGGGCCAGGGCGGCCACCACATGGGGATGGCTGTGCCCTACATGGCAGACGTTGTTCACGCAGTCCAGGTAGGGGTGGCCCTGGTCGTCGTAGAGGTATTGGCCGAAGCCGCGCACGATGTGCAACGGTTGGCGGTAGTGCAGGCTGAGGCTGGGGCCCAGCAGGCGTCGGCGGCGGGCAAGCAGCGCGGCGGCCGGAGGCGGGGGTGGTAGCGGTGCGGTGGCCGTGCAGAAAGCCGTGAGCCGGGCGTGGATTGCTTCGCGGGGCAGGGTGTGCAAGGCGCGCAGCGCCCGGACCACGGGGGCGGTGCTGATTTGCAGGTAGGGGTTGTCGGGCGCGGTGCGGGCCCGTTCGGCGGCTATGGCGGCGCTCACGGCCAGGCGGGCCAATACCAGGGTGGGCAACACAGTTTGCTCGGCCGGGGTGAGGGGCTGCCAGCCGTGGTACCCGGCCACCACCTCGGCCGCCGCCGCCAGCGGGTCGTCTTCATCCAGCAAGGCATAGGCGGCGGCGATGGCGACCTCGGCCACGCGCGGGCCGTGGAGCATGTCGCCGAAGTCCACTAGGCCCACCAGGTTGCCCTCATGGAGCAGCAGGTTGTAGTCATTGGCGTCCTGGTGGATGACCTGGGCGGGCAGGTGGGGGAGCAGGGGCACCACCCTTTGGGCGAAGTCTTCCATCACGGACGCGGCGATGTCCCTGAGATCCGGGGGCAGGAACCCCAGGCGGGGCCGGATGACCTCGTGGGCGCGGGCCAGATCCCAGAGGTGGGTGTACCGCAAGGCGGGGGCGTCGAAGTCTGCCAGGGCGGCATCCAGCCGGGCGAGGAAGGCGCCGATGTGGCGCAGCAGCCACGGGGTGGCCGGGCGGGCGTGGGCCAAAGGCTCGCCGGGTACAAAGGTCAGCAGGCGGGCGAGACGACGCTGGCCCTGGAAGGAGACTTCGGCCAGCAGGTCGCCGCTGCGGGTGGGCACGAGGCGGGGAAGCCCCTCCACGCGGCCCTCCAGATGGGCCAGGGCGGCCATCTGGGCCTCCAGCCGGGCGCGGTCGGCGTCGGGCGGGGCGATTTTGAGCACCCAGGCGCGGCCATCGGCGGTGGTGAGGCGAAAGTTGGCGTCGTGCTCCCCGGGGAGCGGATGGGCCTCTGCCTGCAAGCCGTGGCAGTCGGCGACCAGGCGGGCTGCTTCGGTGGGGGAAATGGATAGGGCTGACATGGGATCTCTGTACGGAGAAAGCGCTATCCCAGCGCCCGCGCGAAGAAATCGGCCAAAGCGGGGTAGAGGCGGCGCTGGTTTTCCGGCTTGAGGATGCCGTGGCCCTCGTCCTCGAAGACCAGCAACTCGTAGGGGATGCCGTGGGCTTCGAGCCGTTGGCGCACGGCCCGCACGTTTTCGGGCGTGACATTGGGGTCCTGCGCGCCCTGGACGATGAGCAGCGCGCCGCGGATGTTCTGCACGAAGTGGATGGGCGAGCGTTCGCGGTACTTTTCGGGGACCTCGTCGGGGCTACCGCCCATCATCTCTTCGCTGTAGGGCCGCAGGTCAGGGCGGGTGGTCTCGTAGTCCACCACCAGGTCCGTCATGCCACAGATGGGCGCGGCCGCGGCGATAACCTCGGGCGGGTAGTGGGTGATGAGGAACCAGGCACTGTAGCCGCCGTAGGAGGTGCCGGTGACGCCCACACGGCCTGGTTCGGCCAGCCCGGCGCGGATAAGGGCCAGGGCACCGGTGGCGATGTCGGCCTGTTCTCGGCCACCCCAGCCGTCTTCTTTGATGGATTCACGGAAGGCCAGCCCGAACCCCGTGCTGCCCCGGTAGTTGACGGCCAACACATGGAAGCCGCGGGCCACGAAGTATTGGATTTGCGCGTTGAGGGCGTCTTCGCTGTGGCTGGTGGGGCCGCCGTGGATGTAGATGATGGCTCGTTTGAGGTTCGGGCGGGCGCGGTAGAGCCAGCCTGGGATTGTCAGTCCATCCACCGAGCGCCAGCGGAAATCCTCGGCCGGGGTCAAATCCTGCGGCGTGAGAGGCGTGAGATCCCAAACGCGGGTGAGGGAGAGAAGGCCCTCGCCCCTCTCCACTTCCAGGGAGAGAGGGGAGGGGGGAAGGCCGCGCTCAGCGGCCAGGGGGGTAGGGTGAGGGGAAAGCCGCACCAGGTTGCGGGGGTGGGTGGCGCTGTAGAAGAGGGCGATCCATGCCCCATCGGGCGCCTGACCCAGGGGGATCAGATTCCCGCCCGGATCCGGGAAGGGGTGCTCGGCCCCGGTGTCGGGATCCAGCCATGTGGGGCGGTGCCGGGCTTCCTGGATCTCGTCGAGCACAATCTGACCCTGCGGTGTGACCCACGCCCCTTCGATGTTCCGTTCTGGGTCGTCCACCAGCCAGCGCAGTTCGCCGGTGGTGCGGTGATAGACGCCCAGGCGCTGGTAGGGCGGGTCGGCGTCCAGGTTCTCGGCCAGTATCAGGATGCACACCCCGTCGGGGAACCAGCGGGCGAAGACCTTGGCCCGGTCGCCGAAGTTGAGGATTTCGCGGTCCTCGCGGCCTTCCACATCTACCAGATGGAACTGCCGCCCGGCCGGGTGGTGGTCCTTGCGGGCATAGAGGATGTGGGTGCCCTGGCGGTTGAGTTGGGGGGCGGTCCAGGCAGGCTTTTGGGGGCGGGCGATGGGCACCCGTTCGCCGGTTCGTAAATCGTGGCGGTAGATCCATGTGGGCTCGATGGGGCGTCCGGCGGCGAAGTCGTAGTTGGCGCCGTAGTAAAGATAGCGCCCGTCGGGGCTGAGTTGACCGCCCCGCAGGAAATACGGGGGGCGGGCTTCGGTGAGGGGGCGCATGACTCCCGGCGCGTCTAGGTCCACCCGAAAGAGGCGCACCCGCTCGTCGCCGTCGTGGTCCTCGGCCACGAGGACGCCCCGACCGTGGGGCGTCCAGTCCACCAACTCGGTGGCCTCCGGGGTATGGGTCAGGGCCACCGGTGGGGCGCTGCCGTCGGTGGGGGCCACGAACACATCCAGGTTTTCGTGGCGCCGATACCACACAAAGGCCACCCAGCGCCCGTCGGGCGAGAGCCGGGCGTACCGCACGCTGGGTAGCGTCATCAGGTGCTCGAGCAGAGTTTCGGGCGAGAAGGGGGGCATAGTTGGCCTTTCCTTGACGGTGGGGATGAGGGGATTATACCGCCGCTGGATGGGGTTGTGCTCAAGTGTCGCCAGGGACGCCAGGGGAGAGGAAGGCACAGAGGGGGTGGCAGGGCGCAGAGCACGCAAAGAGGGAAGCACGGCTTTTTGGAATGCGGCACGCTTGTGCTGCTTGAGTTGTTCCCTGTCCTCTCCCCTCCCGGCGGGCGAGGGGGGGGCAGAGGGGAGACGCCAGGGCCTTGGTTGCGCTTTGTCCCGCAGGTGCTATCCTGTTAGCAAGGGCTCGGTACGCCGACCCTGAGGGGCAGTCTCGGGTCGGCCTGAGCAGAAAGGAGAGGGGTGTTTATGGAGGCCAAGGCACGCTTTTGGCAACAACCCTGGGCCTGGGGCGGGTTGTTTCTTTTGCTGGCTTGGCCATGATCGGGTATCTGGTGGGCCAGTATGCCACCATGCAGCGCTGGCCACCACCCAGGGCGTGGTGGTGGCCAGCGGGGTGACTTATCAACCGCCAGCGGCCGACGAGACGCAAGGCCAGTACACCCTGCTGGTGCGCTATAAGTACACGGTCGCCGGTCAGGTGTACGAAAGCCGACGGTTGGGGCTCTCATCGTCTGCTTACGGGAATCGCAAGGACGCCAGGCGGGTGGCCGCCCGCTCTCCGGAAGGGAAGACGGTCACCGTGCACTGTAATCCCCATACCCCTGCGGAGGCGTGGAACTTGATTTGTGGGCGGATTGGCCGTGGCTGGCGGCCGGGGTGGCCCTGGCCCTCGTGGGGCCGGGAGCCATCCTGCAGGGGGTGTGGGCCGCGTGGCGGGCGTGGCAGGTGAACGGGTGAGGCTCAGTGCAGCCAGCGCACGCCCCAGGGCGGCAGGGTGAGGTGGAGGGTGTCGCCGCTGACCAGGGCTTCCTCTCCGTTGAGCAGGTCGCGCACGATGCGACCGTCCTCCCAGCCCAGGTCGGCCACCCGCAGGTGGAGGTGGCGGCGGGTGGGGGAGGCGTTGGCAGCCACCAGCACGGCTTCGGTGCCCAGCACGCGGGCCCAGGCGACCGTGCGGCGCTGGTTGTCGTGGGCCAGCCAGCGAAACTCGCCGCGACGCAGGGAAGCGTGGCGCTTGCGCAGGGCGATCAGGCGCTGGATCCAGGAGCGTAGGTCCGCATCCCAGGCGCTGCGCTCCCAGGGGAAGGCGCAGCGGTTGTCGGGGTCCTTGCCGCCTTCCAGGCCGATTTCGTCGCCGTAGTACACCGTCGGCGCGCCGGGGTAGGCGAAGAGCAGGGCAAAGGCGGCTTTCACCTTCTCTGCACTACCCAACAGGGTGCGCACCCGTTCGGTGTCGTGGCTGCCTAAGAGGTTGTACATGGCGTAGGCGCGGTCGCGGGGATACAGGCGCAGCAATTCCTGCAATCGGTTGCCGAAAGCCTCGGGCGAAAGGGTGCCGTCCAGCAAGCCCAGCATGGCCTCACGCAGGGGGTAGTTCATCAGGCCGTCAAAGGACCTGGTCCAGCGGGGGTCCGCCGTCCAGATTTCGCCTATCAGATAGGCGTCGGGGTTCTCGGCCTTGACCACGGCGCGAAACTCCTCCCAGAAGGCGTCGTCGTCGATTTCGTTGGGGACATCCAATCGCCAGCCGTCGATGCCCTGCCGCACCCAATAGCGGGCTACCTCGAAAATATAGCGTCGTACCTGGGGGTTGTTGGTGTTGAATTTGGGCAGGCTCTTGAAGCCCCACCAGGCTTCATAATCCTCGGCCTGGCCGTCGCCGTAAGCCCGCACGGGGAAGCGCTTGATGTGGAACCAGTCCTTATAGGGGGAGTGCTCCCCGTTCTCCAGCACATCGCTGAAGGCGAAAAAGCCCCGCCCGCAGTGGTTGAACACCCCGTCCAAAATGACCCGCACCCCGTTGGCGTGGCAGGCGGCCAGCAGCGCCTGAAAGTCGGCCAGTGTGCCCAGTTTGGGGTCGATGCGGTAGTAGTCGTAGGTGTTGTAGCGGTGGTTGCTGGAAGAGTGGAAGATAGGATTGAGGTAAATGGCCGTAATACCCAGGTCGAGCAGGTAGTCCAGCCGCTGCAGGATGCCCCGCAGGTCGCCGCCCATGAAGTTCCAGATGGTGGGCCGGCTGCCCCACGGCGCCACATTGGGCGGGTCGTTGTGGGGGTCGCCGTTGGCGAAACGGTCGGGAAAAATTTGGTAAAAAATGGCGTCGGAAATCCAGTAGGGGACAGTCATAAACTCCTCGCGGGGGGATGAGGGTCCGGGTATGGTGCCGGTTTCTGGTGTCCTGCATCAACAGGATCCGGGGACAGCACCGTTCCCGGGGGAGAGAGCCGCTCCCTTTAGCCTTTCACGCTGCCCACGGTCAGTCCTGAGACGATGTGCCGTTGCATCAGGAAGAACAGCACCACCACCGGCAAAGACATCAGGATGGACATGGCGGCGAACTCGGACCAAGGGGTGGAGAACTGGCCCTGCATGGAGCGCAGCGCCATGGCCAAGGTGAAGCGGCGCGGGTCGTCTAGAAAGGCCCAGGCCAGCACGAACTCGGTCCAGCCGGCCATGAAAGCGAAGAGCACGGTGACCGCCATGGCGGGGAGGGAGAGGGGGA
This sequence comes from Anaerolineae bacterium, assembly GCA_011176535.1. Taxonomy (NCBI): domain Bacteria; kingdom Bacillati; phylum Chloroflexota; class Anaerolineae; species Anaerolineae bacterium. Next base: position 15,476 of record DUEP01000091.1, read on the forward strand.
GGATGATGCGGAAGAACACCTGGGTGATGGAATCGCCGTCGATGAGGGCGGCCTCTTCCAACTCGCGGGGCACGGTGTCGAAGTAGCCCTTGAGGTTCCAGACGGCAAAGGGCAGCGTGCCGGAGGCGTAGGCGATGGCCAGGCCCAGCAGGGTGGCCCGGAGCGGTTCGCCCCCGGTTTTGATGGCGCTGAGCAGCACATAGAGGGGCGCCAGGGTGGCGGTGGAGGGCAGCATGAGCAGCACGATGAAGCCCAACATCCCCGCCTGGCGGCCGATGAAATCGAAGCGCGAGAAGGCGTAGGCCGCCGAAGAGCCCAACCCCACGGCGAAAAGCGCCGTGCCCAGGGAGGCATACAGGCTGTTGAGCAGCAATTTGCCGAAGGTCATGCACGAAGCCGGGTCGGTGGGGTTGGTGCATAGCAGGGTGAAAGGCTCGAAGAGCACCTTGCGGAAGGCGGCCAGGGAAGCGCCTGGCGGGAGGAGGGTGAGTTCCAGGGGCTTGTCGATGTTGCGGGGGTCCAGGGCCAGGGAGACGATCCATAGGATGGGGAAGAGCACCGTGGCTGTCACGGTGAGCAGGAAAAGGTGCAGCCCGAACTGACGCAGGATGGCCTTCCAGCGAGGGGACTTAGACATAGTAGGCCTCCGTGGCGCGGGTGACCCGGTTTTGCAGCAGGGTCAGCCCCAAAAGGATGAAGAATACGATCAGCCCGAAAGCGGCGGCGACGCCGTATAGGCGCTGTTTGTACACCAGTTTGAAGGTCTGGGTGACCAGGATTTCGGTCTTGCCAAAGGGCCCGCCGCATGGCCACGTCTTGCCGTACCAGGGGGAAGGCCGATCCTAACTTGCGTTTCATAAGGCCGAAGAAGCCTTCGACCCGATACCGGTACTTGCCCCGGCGCTCCCCGTTCTTTTGGGATGCCTGTCGCAGGGGGTTCCGCAGGGTATACGGCCACGAGCCCTTCATCCGCAAGGCCGGCCGGGTCCCGAATGGCTCCCGGCGCTCCGGCAGGTCCACGGCATCATCGCCTCGATCGCCCACCACGGGAAGCGGCGGGAGGGCATCCAGGTGGTCCAGGATCTCCCGCAGCAGGCGAATTTCCGACGCATACGGCGGTCCCACCGCAGCACCCAGGAAAAAGCCCCGTCCCTGCTTATCCACCCGAGCCCGAATCACCCGGCGCCCGGGGGTCCGCACCTGGCGCCGGATCTCCCCGCGACGCCAGGAGAGGGCGTAGCTATCCTGGAACCCCAACCCGGTGCCGTTCACCAACAAGAGATGCCGGGCCAG
>DUEP01000092.1 GCA_011176535.1 Anaerolineae bacterium
ACGATTTCGCTGGCGGTGAGGTGACGCCGTAGCCCCATCTGGCCAGTGGCGCAAAAAGTGCACCCCATGGCACAACCGGATTGGGTGGAGATGCACAGGGTACGGCGTTTCACATAGCGCATGCGCACCGTTTCCACGGGGGCGCCGTCGGGCAGATGGAACAGGGTTTTGTGGGTCTCACCATCGGAGGAAGCCACCTCGCGCACGGGCGTCAGATGGCTGAAGGTGAAGGCTTTGGCCAGGCGTTGGCGCAGGGTTTTGGGCAGGGTGGTGAAATCTTCAGGTCGGCTCCAAAAATGACGGTACAGCCCTTCCCAGATTTGCCGCGCGCGGAAGGGGTTTTCGCCCTGGGCCTCCACCCAACGGGTGAGTTCATCCAGGTCAAGATCGTAAATCAAACGCGGGGTGTGCTGTTCCATGGCTTTTGCCCTCATTGGGCGATGTGCTGACCGGGATGGCGGCGTTGGGTTTCCAGCCAGGAAAGCAGATGTTCCAGATCGGGCACAATGAGGTCGGGCTGAACCTCCGCGGCCTTGGCCTGGGCTTCGCTGGTCACGCCGGAGAGCACCAGCGCTGTGGCGCAACCGGCCTGCTGACCGCCCAGGATGTCGGTTTCCAGCCGATCACCGACCACCAGGGTTTCTTCGGGGCGCACATCCAGCCTGCCCATGGCCAGTTGGAAGAGCAACGGAGCGGGCTTGCCCACCACCCAGGGGGCGGTATCGGTGGCCGCTTCCACAGCGGCCAGGATGGCCCCGGCGCCGGGAACCAGCCCTTCGGGGGTGGGATAGGTACGGTCGGGGTTGGTGCCGATGAACAGGGCGCCCTGGCGGATGAGCACGGTGGCCCGCCGGAGTTTCTCGTAGGTCAGATGGCGGTCCAGGGCCACGACGACGGCCTGGGCGTTGCCTTCGGTGAGGCGGAAGCCGGCCTCCTGCACGGCCCGGGCCAGGCCCTCTTCACCGATCAGATAAACCCCGGCCCCTTGGGGAAAGCGTTGCTGTAGAGCGGCGACGGCGGCCTGCGCCGAGCCAAAGATGTGCGTTGCAGGGAAGGTTACGCCGAAGCGTTGCAATTTGGCCACATACTGGGCCGGGGTGCGGGTGGCGTTGTTGGTCACCAGGGCCACCCGGAGGTTCAGCGATGCGATGCGTTGAAACAGACGCGGCAAGTCACCCAAAGGTTGCTCGCCGCGCCAGAGCACGCCGTCCATATCCAGCAGCAAAACGCGCAGGTGTTGCCAGTCGTGCATGAGCGTTCTCCCTCCGTCCATGGGGTGCGGCGATTATACCAGGGGGGCGTGCTTTTTCAGGGCCGCGGCGACTTCTTCCGGGGTCCGGCACAAGGCGGTGAGGCTGTGGCGGATCATGGGGTTCAGCAGGTTGTCAGGGTCCGGCACCCGCGTATCCTCCACCACGCCCAGGACGGGGATCCCTTTGGCGTAGGCGTAGCCCATCTCCCAGGCGGTGCCGGAGTCCACATCGGTGCCGTGCAGCACGGCCACCACGAGATGGATGCGCTGCAGGGCTTCGAGGTCACGCAGGAAGAAGAACCGGGTGCCCTGAGAGCGGTCGGCCAGGCCGGCGTCCCGGTGGGGGAGGTAGGTGGCATAGCCCAGGTCGCGGCAGAGGGCATCCAGGCGTTCCAGGTACCACCGGTCGCCCGGGGTGAACAACGGCCCGGCAAGGTAAACGAGGGGTTGGGTGGGTCGAGGCATCTCGTCCTCCTTTGGCGAAAATTTTGTATAATGGTACCAACATCTGGCCATTTCATCGTAACGGGGGGAGGTATGTCCACACATCGCCCAGAGGCGTTCCGGGAGTCGCGCTGTCGTCGCCCATCGGGGGACGGGGACCCGCAGAAGGTGTCCTGGACACGGATCGTGATCGTGTTGTTGGTTCTGGTGCTGTTGGCCAACGTGGGTCTGCTGGTGAAGGTGACCCTCCCGTACACGGAGCCGCTGAACCGCTATCTTTGGCACCCCATGGAGGCCCTGGCGAAATGGGGGGATAAGTTCTTGGGGCTGTTCTTGCTGTGGGCTTTTTTCTTCGCGCAGTTTTTGTTGCCGTTGGAGCGAGTGGGAGATCGCTGGAAGATGACCCTGCGGGTGGTGTCCCATGGGGTAGGTTGGGCCGGCTCTCTCCTGATGGTGCAGGATGGGCAGATTCTCTCTTCGCAGGATAAGGTGTTGTGCACAGGGCCGGGCCTGGTGGTGACCGATCTTGCCAGTGCGGTGGTGTTGCGCACGAAAAGGAATTATTCACGCGTAGTGCCGCCTTCCAGCGTGGCGTTTTTGTCCTCGACAGAATATGTGGAGGATGTGGTGGACCTGCGCGACATCGCCCGGGTGGTGGGGCCGCACGAGGAGGACCGGCCTTTTGTACCCCGGCAGCCGGATGAGGATGAGGGACGCTATGAGGAGCGTCGGGCACGTTTCTATCAGACCCGCGGCCTGACCCGCGATGGGATGGAGGTGGTAGCCCGAATTTGGGTGAAGTTTCATCTGCGCGATGATGACGAGGAGCAGCACCACGCCTTTCCGTGTGCGGAGGAGCGCTGGCGGCTGTGGTTCGACCGCGAGCGGCGGGCGTTTCCGCCCTTTCGCACCCTTTACCACGGTACGGCCAGGTCGGTGTGGCGCGCTGTGCTCTCCCGCCCCCTGCGAACCGAGACGCCCGGGGCAGGCGAGGGGGACGGCGCAGGGGATACGGGCTATCGGCGCTATTCCTGGGACTGGCTCCCGGCGATGATGGCGGCGGAGTTGTGGCGGGAGTATGTGTGCCGGTTCACCCTGGACGAGTTGTTCACGCCGTTGGCGCATCATGACGGGCACACGGGGGTGGAAATGGTTCAGAGGGCCATGGAGGCCCGATTGACCCAGAATAGGTATCGGGAGATGGGTGCCAGCGGGCGCTTCAATCAGGCCCAGGTTGGCGTGCGTGACAGTCCAGAGTTTCACGCACTGGAGCAGCGAGGCATTGCGGTGGACAAGGTGGTCATTATCGGCCTCTTCTTCCCGCCGGAGGTGGAGAAGGGGCTGGCCCAACTGCGCGCCAACACCTGGCTCCAGCGCGCTCAGGTAGAGCGGGAAGCAGTCGAACGCCAACGGGCGTTGGCCCGTGAACAGGGGGAACGGGCGGCGCTGGGCTTTTTGGGCCGCTCGCTGAGGAGATTTCAAACGGCCTTACAGCTGGCCATAGTGAGATTGCAAGGGGAAAATGACAGAGTGGCGTGGGACGCCTTTTTCCTGGAGGTTGCCAGCACCGTGATGGCCGACCTGGCCGACGCCTTCGACCGCAGCGATTTTCGGGAGCGATTGGGGGGCCGCGAAGTGGGCCGTTTGCGCAAGTTGCTGGCGCGGCTCCGAAGTTTCATGCAGTTCTCGTGAGGGGGAAGGAGCAGCAAGATGGGCGTTTTGCAAGGTGAACAGTACCGGTGTGTATGGCCTTTTCTTGAAGAGGCGGGAGAGGACTCCGGTTGGAAGTTATGTCTCTGCAGGGCCCTGGACCGGGTGGCATGGATGGGCGAGCGCGTGTTGCGCCTGTGGGCCCGGGTGCTTTGTGCACTAAATACCCTTCTCGCCGAAGTCTTCGCCCTGCGGCAACCCTGGGCGCTGCTGCGTTTCCTTTTCTTCCTCGGTTATTTCTACTGGGCGCTCATCCGTCCGTACCGCCTGTATCCGAAGCCGATGCCGGATGTGTTGCCGTTCCCTTACATGCTGTTGCCTGATGTGTCGTTTTTTGCCGGTTTGGGCCTGATGCTCAAAGGGATGTGGCTGTGGTTTGCCTTTCTCTTTCGCTGGGAGGTTGTGCGTTATTGGGCGGTGTGGGGCGGCTCGTTCGTGTTGGCCTGGCTGGCGGCGGCCTTTTACCTATGGTACATCTTTGACCTGGAGGTAGAGCCGGCCCGGCGCGCTTTGCGGCAGCGGCAGAGCCGCTGGGTGGTGCTCTACCGGGCTTTTGCGCCTCGCTATGTATGGCGTTTCCGTGCGCTGGACGGCCGCGTGGAGGATGATGCCTCGGCGGTGTATTGGTTCGGTGGCCCGGGGCGCCTCCAGGTGGCCATGGACAACGCCGTGGTTCTGGAACGCACGGGACGCGGTGAGCCACGGGTGTTGACCCCTGGGCCCAACAGATGGCTGCCGGTGGAAGGTTACGAGAGGGTGCGGCGGATTCTCGACCTGCGCGACCAGCACCTGCGTTTCGATGTGGCGCTGCGTACCCGGGATGGGGTTCCGCTGGTCTTCCGCGATGTGCGGCTGGTGTACAGCATCCGGCGCGGACGGGAAGACGCGACCCTGGCGCAGCCTTACCCACATGTGGTGGAGAGCATCGAGCGTCTCATCCGCATCGAGGGGGGGAGGGCCCGCGACCTGGAGAGCCACCTCCCCTGGGGCAATGTGGCCGAGTTGCGCCGCTGGCGCTCGGTGGAGCACACCGCTCAGACCATGCGGGTGGCCTTCCGCAGCGGTTTGCGGCGCGCCGTCTCCGCGCGCACCTTGCAGGAGGTGCTGGCGTTTATTCAGCAGGATGAAGCGGCAGTTTTGGTCAATCGGTGGGATGTGCAGCCGTTGAGCGCCCGGCCGGGACGCCCCAGTCCGGGGCCTTTGTTCCCGTATGGGCCGTTCCCGCAGGCACCCGCTGACCTCCTGCCGCGTTTTCAACTCACGGGGTTGCTGCGCCGGCAAAATTACGAGGAGCGTGGCGTCTCTCTGCACTGGGCCGATATGAACAATTGGGAGGTCACGGTGGGGAAAATCAAGCCCCAATTCCTTCAGGCCTGGCAATTGTCACGCGAGAACCGCCAACGCGCCGCGCCCGCTGCGCTGAACCAGGTCCGCCAGGATGCTTATCTGGCCTTCCTGGGGGCGGAGATTCAGCGCTGGGATCAGATCCTGGCAGGCATGGACCTGGGTACTCCAGAAGGGCGGGAGGCCTTCCGGTTGGGTGTGCGGCAGTGGCTGAGCCGCCTTTGGGCCCTGTTGCAGGAGATCCAGGATCGTCAGATTGACCTCAACGAAGTGATGAGTCTTCATCGGCCTTAGGGACCGGCGAAGAGCAGGCGCGGCGTCCGCGCTCCCTTTGGCTCAGGAGAGGATAGGCTGATGTCGCTGGTGTTTGGAGAAGCCTTTGACGAAGAACGCCCGGTGGTGGTCGTCGGCGCCTGTGGCGTGGATGTGATCGCGGCGCCCAGGCAACTGCCCGAAGTGGGTGAGCGGTCTCCGGCGTCGGTGCGCCTGGATTTCGGCGGTGTGGGGCACAATGTGGCGGCCAACCTGGCCCTGTTGGGGCAGCCCGTACGGATGATTTCCATCCTGGGCCGCGATGTGTGGGGCCAGGCCCTGCGGGCGCGTTTGCAGCAACTGGGCATCGACACCCGGGGTGTGTTGACCGTGGATACGCCCACGGGGGCCTATGTGGGCGTGCTGCACCCCCAGGGCGGCCTGGCCTATAGCCTTTATGGAGATGCCTTGCTGGCCGCTCTGACGCCGCAGCAAGTGCGCCAACAGGAAGCGCTGTTTCGCGATGCGGTGGCTGTGTTCGTGGAGGCCAATGTGCCCCGACGCACCTTGCGCACGGTGTTTTCCCTGGCTCGGCGGTACCGTTTGCCCGTGATCGCCGACCCCACGGCGCCTGACCTGGCCCCCCGGTTGCGTCCTTATCTTTCCCGACTGGCGGTGGTCACGCCCAACCATCGGGAGGCAGCGGCGCTGCTGGGCCAGGATTTGCCCCAGGATGACCTGGCCCTGCTGGTGCGCGCGGCCCGGGCTCTGGTCGCCCAGGGAGTGGGCCTATCCATCATCACCCTGGCCGAATTTGGCCTGTGTTACGCCACCTCGGAGGCCAGCGGGCACATCCCGGCGCTGAAGACGGCCGTGGTGGACCCTACGGGCGCAGGAGACGCCTTGACGGCGGCCGTGCTTTACGCCTTGCTTCGCAGCATCCCGGTGGACGATGCGGTGCGTCTGGGCCTCGCTGCGGCGGCGTTGACCCTGGCTTCCCCTGGGACGGTGGCCACCGATTTGTCGCTGGAACGGCTGTATGACCGGCTGGTGTTGTGAAGGGGGGCTGGTATAATCCCTTCCTTGAAATCGCTTTCGGTGGAGGTGTCATGGACAACGCAAGCCTGCCTCAAACGGTGCGGGTGGCGGCTGAGGTGCGTCAGGCGCTCCGGCGTGGGGCGCCTGTGGTGGCGCTGGAGTCGGCGGTCATCACCCATGGCCTGCCCCGGCCGGACAACCTTTCGCTGGCCAGGGATATGGAAGCTACCGTCAAATCCCATGGCGCTTTGCCTTCCACGGTGGGGGTGATCGAGGGGCAAGTGGTGGTGGGGCTTTCCAGCGCCCAGTTGCACACCCTGGCCTATCACGAAAACCCGCGCAAAATCAGCGTGCGGGATTTCGGCCCGGCCCTGGCCCAGCGCCAGACCGGTGGGACCACGGTCTCCGGCACCTTGGTAGCCTGCGGGTTGACCGGGATTCGGGTGTTCGCCACCGGCGGCATCGGTGGCGTGCACCGCTGGCCCCCTTACGATGTTTCGGCCGACCTGCCCCAGTTGAGCCGTACGCCCACCGTGGTGGTCTGCGCGGGGGCCAAGGCCATTCTGGACCTGCCCGCCACGCTGGAATACCTGGAGACCCTGGGTGTGCCCGTGGTGGGCTATCAGACCGACGAGTTCCCGGCTTTCTACAGCGCCGAAAGCGGCCTGCGGGTGCCTTACCGCGCCAAGGATGCCGAAGAGGTGGCGCGCATCGCCCGGTCGCACTGGGACCTGGGCCTGAAAAGCGCCATCCTGGTGGTGGTGCCGCCGCCCCAGCCGTTGCCCCGCGGGCATGTGGAGCAGGCCGTCGCTCAGGCGCTGGAGGAGGCGCGGGCGAAAGCCGTCCGGGGCTTCGCCATGACGCCCTTTTTGCTTCAGCGGGTGGCCGAACTCACCGGTCACACCAGTGTGGATGCCAATCTGGCTTTGTTGAAACACAACGCTCAGGTAGCGGCGCGTATTGCCGATGCGCTCAGTGCTCAAAAACATCTCAGGGTGGTGTAATCATGTCTCGTTTTACTTTGGCTTTGGTGCAAACCGATGTGGTCTTCGGCGATCCCCAGGCCAACCTGGCGGAGGCCGAGAAGTGGATTGCCCGCGTGGCAGCCCAGGGGGCCGAGATGGCTCTGCTGCCCGAACTGTGGGCCACGGGCTATGCGCTGGAACGGGCCGAGCAGTTGGCCGACCCCCTGGGCGAGGGGGGCTTCGCTGCCATGGCCCGCTGGGCGGACAAGTATGGCGTGGCCGTGGGCGGGTCGCACCTCGAGAAGACGCCGGAGGGCGTTTACAACACTTTTGCTCTTTACGGATCCGACGGTTCGCTCTGGGGCGCTTACCGTAAGATCCATCTTTTCGGTCCGATGAGCGAGCGCCTCTTCCTGCTCCCCGGGGACTATGTGGAGGTGGTGCAGTCACCCTGGGGCGCCGTGGGCCTGGCCGTTTGCTACGATTTGCGCTTTCCGGAAATCTTTCGCCTGCAGGCGGTATCGGGGGTGCGCTTGTTCCTCTTGGTCGCCGAGTGGCCCAGAAGACGCATCGACCACTGGCACATGCTGTTGCGCGCTCGCGCGGTGGAGAATCAGGCCTTTATCGCCGCGGTAAACCGGGTGGGAAAGGACAAAAGGCATCTCTTTGGTGGAGAAAGCAGCGTCGTGGGGCCGGATGGGAAACTTTTGGGTCGCCTGGGCAATCGCCCGGATACCCTGCTGCTCGACATCAACCTCAGCCAGGCCAACGCGGTGCGCCAGCGTTTTTCTCCCCTGCATGATTGCCGACCGGAAGCCTACCGTCTGAGGAGGGAAAGGCGCTATGCGTGAACCCCGGGTGGGGAGTCTGGTGCTCTTCAAGAATCGACCGGCGCGGGTGGTGCAAACCGACCCGCGCCTGGTCATTCAGACCGCCGAAGGGCAGACCCTCAAAGTGCGGCCCAAGGATGTGCAGGTGCTGCACCCCGGCCCGGTGGACGCGCTGCCCGACGCTGCCCCGCCCGAGGAAACCCTTTTGGCCGAAGCCTGGGAGGTGCTGCAGGGCGAGACGGTGCCCCTGGCCGTGCTGGCCGAATTGCTTTACGGGGCGTTTACACCGCAGAGCGCCTGGGCCACCTGGCAGGCGGTGAGCGATGGTCTGTATTTCACAGGCTCGCCGGAGGCTGTGCAAGCCCGTCGGTCGGAAGAGGTGGCCGCCGAGCGGCGGGCCCGGGAGGCCCGGGCGGCGCAGGCCCGCGCATGGGAGTCGTTCCTCCAACGCGCTCGGCGCGATGAGGTGGACGCCGCGCAAGACTGGGCTTTCCTGCAGGATGTGGTGGCTTTGGCCCGCGGTCAGGCCGGGCGCAGCCGCGTGTTGCGCGCCTTAGGCAGCCGTGAAACCCCGCAGAACGCCCATCGCCTGTTGCTCCGTTGGGGGGTGTGGGGCCCCCGCGAGAACCCCTACCCCCATCGCCTGGGCATCGCCCTTGCGCCTCCCGAGTTGCCCCTGCCCGACCTGCCCGAGGAGCCCCGCCGTGACCTGACCCATCTGCCCGCCTGGGCTATCGACGATGAGGGCAGCCGCGACCCCGATGATGCCCTGAGCGTGGAAGGCCGCCGCCTGTGGGTCCATGTGGCTGATGTGGCGGCCCTGGTGCCCCCGGGGAGCCCCGCCGATGAAGAAGCCCGCGCCCGTGGGGCCAGCGTGTACCTGCCGGAAGCCATCGTCCCCATGCTGCCCGAGGCGGCCCCCGAGCGGCTGGCCCTGGGCCTGCAACCCGTCTCGCCGGCGCTTTCCATTGGCATTGACCTTTCGCCGGACGGCGACATCCTGGATGTGGAGGTGACACCCTCCTGGGTGCGCGTCATCCGGCTGACCTACGCCCAGGCCGACGCTTTGCTGGAAAGCGAAGCCTCGTTACAGGCCCTGGAAGGGTTGCTGGCTCCCTTTGCCGAGCGTCGTCGTCAGGCCGGCGCGGTGGAGTTGCATCTACCTGAAGTGAAGGTCATTGTGGATGAAGAGGGGGTTATCCGCCTGCGCCCCATCCTGCCCTTACGTAGCCGGCAATTGGTGCGGGAGGCCATGTTGGCCGCGGGCGAAGCGGTGGCCCGCTATGGGCTGGCGCAGGGCATCCCGCTGCCCTTCACCACGCAGGAGCCGCCCGCGCCCCTGGCGGAGGTGCCCCCCGGCCTGGCGGGCATGTTTGCCCTGCGCAAAACCCTGCGCCGCAGCGAGTACCACGCCACGCCCGCTCCGCATCACGGCCTGGGGTTGCCCCTTTATGTCCGGGCGACCAGTCCCTTGCGCCGGTATCTGGATCTGGTGGTGCACCAGCAATTGTGGGCCCATTGGCGGGGCGAGGATCTGCTGGATGCGCAAGAGGTGCTGGAGCGGGTAGGGGTGGCAGAGGCCGTGGTGGGCACCGTTCGGCAGGCGGAGCGGCTTTCGCGGCAACACTGGTTGCTGGTGTATCTCCTGGAGCATCCCCACTGGCAGGGGGAAGGGGTGCTGGTGGAGCGTCGCCCTCCCTGGGGCATCTTTCTGCTGCCCGATCTGGGGATGACGGCCCAGGCGTACCTTCCAGCGGACCTGCCGCTCAATGCTACGGTCACCCTTCACCTGGAAGAGGTGCTGCTCCCCGAATTGGAAGCCCGTTTCCGGGTTGTGCTCCCGGACCTCTGAGGTGCGAACCCGCACCCGGAGGAGGGACATCCTCCTGGGGGCATCCTTGGCCCTTGAGCCTCCGGAAAGGATGGGCTATACTGAAAGCGAGCCTTGTGGGGCCGAGGAGGATCGATGATGGATGAAGCCGCCTTGCGTCAGCGGTACGAAGACCTCAAACGAGAAATCCATTACCACAACTATCGCTACTATGTGCTCAACGACCCGGTCATCAGCGATTACGAATACGACCAACTGATGGCCGAGTTGCGGCGCATCGAAGAGGCCCATCCGGAGTGGGTGACCCCCGATTCGCCCAGCCAGCGGGCGGGCGCGCCACCAGCCGAGGAGTTCGCCAAGGTGCGCCATCCGGCGCCTATCCTGAGCCTGTCCAACGCCTTCGATGCCGCGGATTTGCGCGCCTGGCTGGAGCGCATTGCCCGTTTGGACCCCCGGGTGCGCGAGGCGGATTTCGTGGTGGAGCCGAAAATCGACGGCCTCACGGTGGTGCTCCATTACCGGGATGGCGTGTTCACTTTGGGTGCCACCCGGGGTGATGGCGAGGTGGGCGAGGACATCACCGCCAACCTGCGCACCGTGCGGGCGCTTCCCCTGCGAATCCCTGTGGACCCTGACGGGTCTCAGCCGCCGCCGTATCTGGTGGTTCGTGGCGAGGCGTTCATCACGAAAAAGGACTTCGAGGCCCTCAACCGCCGCCTGGCCGAAGCGGGCGAACGCACCTATCTCAACCCCCGCAACACGGCGGCCGGCTCGCTGCGCCAGTTGAACCCTGCGGTGACGGCGCAGCGCCCCATCACTTTGCTGTGTTACGCCATCGTAAGCGCCGAGGGCGGCGAGGTGCCCCACACCCAGTGGGAGACGCTGGATTACTTGCGACGCCTGGGATTCCCGGTGCCTGAAGCGGTTCATTGTCCCGATTTGGATTGTGTTATCCGTACCCATGAAGAATGGGCTCAAAGGCGTGACACCTGGCCCTATGAGATGGACGGCTTGGTGGTGAAGATCAACGATTTGCGCCTGCAGGCCGCCTTAGGTGTGGTGGGCAAGGACCCCCGCGGGGCCATCGCCTTCAAGTTCCCCGCCGAAGAGGTCACCACCCGTTTGCTGGATATTGGCGTCAATGTGGGCCGCACGGGCGTGCTCACGCCCTACGCCATTTTGGAGCCGGTGGAGATTGGAGGGGTGATCGTCAAACAGGCCACTTTGCACAACTTCGACTACATCCGGGAGAAAGACATTCGCATCGGCGATCGGGTGCTGGTGAAGCGGGCAGGCGATGTGATTCCGTATGTCATCGGACCGGTGGTCGGCGCCCGCACGGGAAAGGAACGCATCTTCGAGCCGCCCACCCGCTGCCCGGCGTGCGGGGAGTCGGTGGTGCACCCGGAAGGCGAAGTCGCCTGGTATTGCGTCAACGCCGCCTGCCCCGCCCAACTCATCCGCAATCTGGAGCATTTTGCGCATCGTGGGGCTATGGATATCCGCGGCCTGGGCATCAAAATCGTCGAGCAGTTGGTTCGCGCCGGCCTGGTTGAGGATGTGGCCGACCTGTACTACCTCACGAAAGAAGATTTGCTGCCACTGGAAGGATTTGCCGACAAGAAGGCGGAGAACCTGCTCCAGGCCATCGCGGAAAGCAAAACGCGCCCCCTGGAGCGTTTGATCGTGGGGTTGGGCATTCATGGCGTGGGTGAAGCGGTAGCCGCTGAGTTGGCGCGTCGCTTCCCCGACCTGGATGCGTTGAGTCGGGCCACGATGGAGGATTTGCAATCCATCGAGGGCATTGGCCCCAGCATCGCCGAGAGCATCGTCGAGTGGTTCCGCGCACCGCGCAATCAAAAGGTGTTGGAGAAGTTGCGCCGCGCCGGGGTATGGCCACGCGCCGCCGCGCCCACGGAGCCCGAGGCGCAACCTTTGGCCGGGCTGACCTTTGTCCTTACCGGCACCTTGCCTCACATGACCCGCGAAGAAGCCAAGGCATACATTCAAGCCCACGGTGGACGGGTGGCCTCTGCGGTGAGTCGCAAAACGGATTACCTGGTGGTCGGCGAAAACCCCGGCAGCAAGTTGCAGAAGGCCCGGGCCCTGGGTATCAAGACCATTGATGAAGCCACTCTGCGTCGCCTGGTGGAGGAGGGCTTCCACCCGTAAGCCTTCATCTGCGCCTGGGACCCTCCCGCCAAACACGACCATCCGGCGGAAGCGGCCTTTGTCGTCTTCCGCTGGTTTTTTTGTGGGGTGTCCGAAAGGTCGCCCGGATGGTTGCAATTTTCAACGGCTTGGACTAAACTTGAGAGGATTAAATGCCCTGCCGTCTGTTTTGACATCCTTTATTCTGGAGTTATGCCCTATGAGCAAGGATCTTTCCCAGGCTAACGATCCGTTGGCTCAACGCATCCGTGAAACAGCGGAATATGTCAAGTGGGGGAAGAGCATCGGCCTGTACCCGTACAACCGTCCGGTGGAGGCTCTGCTGGAGAAGGGATGGGTGCGGGTCAACGGCCAGAAGAAACTGATGATGGCTTCGTATAGTTATCTGGGCCTTATTGGTCATCCCCGGATTTCGGCCGCCGCCAAAGCCGCGATTGAGCGATATGGCTCTGGCACGCATGGCGTGCGCACCCTGGCCGGTTCGCTGCCCGTGCACCAGGAGTTGGAGGAGACTATCGCCGCCTTCAAGGGGGCCGAGGCGGCCATCGTGTTTTCCTCCGGGTATGTGACCAATGTGGCGGTGATCTCCGCCCTGGTGCGGCGCGGCGATTATGTGATCACCGACAAATACAACCACGCCAGCATCGTGGACGGCATTTTGCTCGCCGGAGCGAAAATGCTGCGTTTCCCCCACAACGACATGGCGGCCCTGGAGCGGCGTTTGCAACAGGTGCCTGCCGGGGCGACCAAGTTGGTGGTGGCCGATGCCGTGTTCAGCATGGATGGGGACATCATCGACCTGCCCAGGGTGGCCGAACTTTGCCAGCGGTACGACGCCTGGCTGATGATCGACGAAGCGCATTCGGTGGGCGTGCTGGGTCCGACGGGCCGCGGCATTGAAGAGCACTTTGGGTTGGACGATGTGATTGACATCAACATGGGCACCCTGAGCAAGACCATCCCCTCCGTGGGCGGCTACATCGCGGGGAAGAAGGACCTCATCGAATATGTGCGTCATACCGCCCGGGGGTACATTTTCTCGGCGGCGTTGCCTCCGGCCCAGGCGGCGGCAGCGGCCGAGGCCTTTCGGTTGATCCTCGACGAGCCCTGGCGGGTGGAAAAACTGCGCGCCAACACGCAGCAGTTCATCAAAGGCTTGCAGGCGCGCGGCTTCGACACCATGAACACCGAGACGGCCATTGTGCCGGTGTTGTGCAAAGAGGACATGGTGGCTTATCGGCTTGCCAAGGCGGCCTTTGACCGCGGCCTTTTCGTGTTGCCGGTGGTGAGCCCAGCGGTACCCCAGGGGCTGGCCCGGCTGCGCGCCACGGTGATGGCCTCGCACGAACCCGAGGACATCGAATGGGCCATGGACCAGTTGGCCGAAGCCGCCCGGGAAGTGGGTCTCCTGGCCTGAACGGGAGCCCCCTCCCTCTTCACGCCCCCTCTCGCCTCCTGGATAAGGGGCCGAGAGGGGGCGTGGCGACTCACCGCTCGGGTGGCTCTGTTTCCCCACAGGAGCTTCTATGGCCAGCGTGCTTCTCAAGCCTGGGCGCGAAAAGTCGGTGCTGCGGCGGCACCCGTGGGTTTTCTCCGGCGCGGTGGCGCGGGTAAAAGGCCACCCGGCCCCCGGCGATTGGGTGGCGGTGCTGGACCATCGAGGGCGTTTTCTTGCCTGGGGTACCTACAGCCCCCGTTCCCAAATCCGGGTGCGCCTGTGGGCCTGGGAGGAGAGCGTTCTGCTCACTGAGGAGTTGCTGCGCCAGCGTATCCTGGCGGCTCACGCCCGGCGTCAGCGTTGGCTGGACGCTCAGGCCACAGACGCCTATCGGGTCGTCTTTGGCGAAGCCGATGGCCTGCCTGGCCTCATCGTGGACCGGTACGCCGACACCGCGGTGGTACAGTTCCTCAGCGTGGGGGTGGACCGCTGGCGCGAGGTCGTCGCCAAGATACTGCTGGACCTGCCCGGCATCCGGCGGGTCTATGAGCGCTCGGATGTCGAGGTGCGGCGTCTGGAAGGCCTGGAGCCTCGCGTGGGGCTTTTGCGCGGTGAGGAACCGCCCGAGCGTCTGCGCATCCGCGAGCACGGGCTGGCCTTTTGGGTGGATGTGCGCCGGGGGCACAAAACGGGGTTCTATCTGGATCAACGTCCCAATCGGCAACTCGTGCGCCGGCTGGCCAGGGGGAAGCGGGTGCTCAACGCCTTCGCCTACACGGGCGGTTTTGCGGTCTATGCCCTGGCCGGGAGGGCGGCTTCCGTGCTCTCCATCGATACCTCGGCCGCGGCCCTGGCCTTGGGCCGCGAAAACCTAACCCTCAACGACCTGCCCGCCGACCGCGCTTCATGGCTGGAAGGGGATGTCTTTCAGGTGTTGCGTGAGTTCCATCGCCAGGGACGGCAATTCGATCTCATCGTGCTTGATCCCCCCAAGTTCGCCGCTACCGCTTCTCAGGTTCCCCGCGCGGCGCGGGGCTACAAAGACATCAACTGGCTGGCCTTTTTGCTCCTGGCGCCGGGGGGCGTGCTGGTCACCTTCTCCTGCTCCGGTGGGCTGGACGCGGCCCTGTTTCAGAAAATCGTGGCCGATGCGGCGTTGGACGCCGGTGTGGAAGGGCGCATCGTCGCCCGGCTGACCCAGGGCGAGGATCATCCCGTGCTGCTGGCTTATCCGGAATCGGCCTATCTCAAGGGGCTGGTGGTCATCGTGGGATGAGGATGTCCTCGGGGGAGGGGTTTTCTCCCTGGAAATCCCGACCCGGTCGTTGGCATCCGGATCCGGGGGGAGCCCGTCCCTCAGGGTTCGGTGGCAGCCCAAAAGTCTAGCAGCAACCTCCCAAAGGCGTGTTCTGCTTCCAGGTGGACATTGTGCCCGGCCTGGGGGACGATGACCAGTCGGGCGTGCGGGACGCGCCGGGCCATCTCGCGCAACCGCTGGGGGTATTTGGGGTCGCGTTCCCCGGTCACCAGCAGCACCGGCATGGACAGTTCGGCCAGGCGAGGGGTGAGGTCGGGTTGCTGTCCGGGGCTCATCTCGGCGACCACCCGGGCCATGTCCTCGGCGTTCTGCTGACTGCGGCGGGTGATGAGGGCCTCTCGCAGGCCGGGGTGGGCGTCTAAGGAGGCAAACAGGGGGAGGCGATACCAGGATTCCAGAAAGTTGCGCAGCCCTTTTCGGCGAATGAGGTCCGCCCGCGCGGCATCCAGCCGTGCCCGTTCGGCCCTGGCCTGCGGCTCCCTCAGTCCGGGGTTGGCCGACTCCAGAGTCAGGCTGACCACCACTTGGGGATGGGCCAGGGCGAAGGCCAGGGCCACCCGCCCGCCCAGGGAATACCCCACTAGGTGGACGCGCTTCAGGCAGCGGGCGTCCAGCCAGTCGGCCAGCCAGGAGACCCACGCAGCGTAACTTTGTCGGCCGGGGCGCAAGGGCGTCGCCCCGTGCCCCGGCAAATCGGGGGCGTGGGTGGGGCGTGAAGGGAAGCGCCGGCGGAGGGCGTCCCAGTCGGCGCCTCGCCCCAGAAAACCGTGCAGGAAGACGACCGGCGTCTCAAGGTTCACCAGGGGCACTCCCGTTTCGAGGTTGTCCGGCGGAAGGATTATATCGCTCCTTTGAGGCCCTGCGTGGATGGGAACAGGGGTACTGATGGTAAAATTGAGCCATGAGCAGCGAAAAACCGCGTGTGGTCTTCATGGGTTCGCCCCAGTTTGCCGTGCCCACCCTGCGGGCGTTGGCCGAGCATTACCCCGTGGTGGGGGTGGTCACTCAGCCGGACCGTCCTGCCGGTCGGGGAAGAAAGGTGACGCCTCCGCCGGTGAAGGTCGTTGCCCAGGAGTTGGGCCTGCCCGTGATGCAGCCGCGCCGCCTGCGCGCCCCTGAGGCCTTTGAGCAGTTGCAGGCCTGGGCGCCGGATATCATCGTGGTGGCCGCCTACGGGCAGATTTTGCGGCCCAATGTGCTGGCCCTGCCCCGGTACGGCTGCATCAATGTACACGCCTCGCTTCTTCCGCGCTGGCGGGGGGCTTCGCCCATCCAGCACGCCATTCTGGCAGGGGATCGGGAGACGGGGGTCACCATCATGCTCATGGACGAAGGGCTGGATACCGGCCCGATTCTCTCCCAACGGGCCATGCCCATTGAGCCCGAAGACACGGGGGCCACGCTGAGCGAGAAACTGGCCCGGTTGGGCGCGGCCCTGTTGCTGGAAACGCTGCCCGAATACCTCTCCGGCGCGTTGCAGCCCCGCCCTCAACCGGAGGAAGGCATCACCTATGCGCCTCTGCTGAAAAAAGAGGACGGGCGGTTGGATTTCCAGAAACCGGCGGAGGTTCTGGCCCGGCAGGTGCGCGCCTTTGACCCCTGGCCGGGGACCTTCGTCGCGCCCTGGCGCGGCGGAACGCTGAAGGTGCTCTGGGCTGAAGCGGTGCAGGAACCTTCGCCGGGCCCCGGCGTGCGGTTGGTGTGGCAGGGCTTCCCGGCGGTGGGCACCTCGCAGGGACTCCTGGTGTTGCGGCGGGTGCAGCCGGCGGGCAAGCGTCCCATGGCGGGCGATGCGTTCCTGCGCGGCGCGCGGGATTGGGTGCCCGGTGTCTTTGCCCCTGCGGAGTGATGCGTTCTTGGCTGCGTTGCTCCTGCGCGGGAGAAAACGAATTGGGCCAAGGGCTTTGCCCAGGACGGGTGACTTGAAACTTTTCTCGTCTTAGGGCATACTATCAGCAGAGAAGCCATGATGGGTTGGCTTGCAGGCTGTCCGGGGAGTGTGGGTTATGAGCACCGTTTCTTTGCGCGAATACTTGCGGCAGATTGACGATTTGATCGAGCGGGGGCATCTGGACGAGGCCGTGGCCCATTGCCGGTATATTTTGCAGCGTTTCCCCAAGGTGTTGGCCGTGTACCGCCTGTTGGGGAAGGCCTATCTGGAGGCGCAGCGTTACGATGAGGCGGCCGATCTCTTTCGCCGGGTTTTGGCGACCGTCCCTGACGATCTGGTCGCC
Organism: Anaerolineae bacterium; assembly: GCA_011176535.1. Taxonomy (NCBI): domain Bacteria; kingdom Bacillati; phylum Chloroflexota; class Anaerolineae; species Anaerolineae bacterium. Next base: position 16,829 of record DUEP01000092.1, read on the forward strand.
CATGTGGCGATGAGCGCCATTGCCGAGACCAAAGGCGATTTGGACCTGGCCATTGCTCACATGGAGCAGGCTTTTGAGGCGGATCCCTCCAACGCGGCCGTTCAGGAAGAGTTGCGCCGCCTTTACGGCGCCCGGGATGGCGTGGAGCCGACGCGCATCCGCCTGACCCGAGGAGCCCTGGCCCGCATGTACTACCTGGGCCAGTTGTACCCTCAGGCGATTGCCGAGTTGCGCGCGGCGTTGAGTGAAGACCCCGATCGCCCCAGCCTGCAACTCTTGCTGGCCAAGGTCTATGCGGCGGCCGGCAAGTTCAACGAAGCGGCCCAAACCTGTTCCACGCTCTTGCGCAAGTTGCCCCACTGCCTGGAAGCCAACCGCTTGATGGCCGAGTTGCTGACCAAAGCCGGTCGTGCCGAAGAGGCCCGCACCTACCGGACCCGTGCCCAGGCCCTGGACCCCTATCTGGCTTATGTGGGCGAGCGCTGGCCTACCCCGGACGCGGTACCGGACGAGCAGGTGACGCTGGAGATGTTGGATTGGGTGCCCGAAATGGTTACCGAGGAGACCTCGTTGACCGCTCCCTTGTTCGCCGGTACCCTGACGGCGCTTGACCAGGAAGAGGAAAAGGTGCCGGATTGGGCGCGGGAGTTGGTGGAGGAGCACATCTCGCCAGAACGGGCTTTGCCAGAGGAAGGCAGCCCTGGGGAACCCCCCGCTGATGCGGAGAAAGGGGGAGCCGCTGCGGAGATTCCCGATTGGATGCGCGAGGCCGGTTGGGAGAGCCGGGAGGCCCCCCTGGAGGAGCCGCCAGCGGCAGAGGAAGCGGAGGAGGAACTGGCTCCGGCCGAGATCCCCGATTGGTTGCAGGAACTCAAACCCCCTGAAGCCGAGGCGGAGGAGGCTGGGTCGGATGAGGCATCGGTTGAACCGGAGTTGCCCTGGTTGCGCGAAGAGATGCCTGGGGCCTCCGAGACCGTGGTGACCTGGCTGGAGGAGCATACCAGGGATACGCCGGCAGAGGCGGAAACGCCTGCTCCTGAAGCCGACGAGGAACTTCCCGAGTGGTTGCGTGGTTTGGAGGAGCCAGGGGCGAGCGAACCCCAGGCGGCCGCATCAGCGCCGGAAGAAAGGGAAGGCGAGGTTGTGGAGGCCGCTGCTTCCCAGGTCGGGGAAGAAATGCCCGACTGGCTGCAGGATCTGGCTGCGGAAGAAGCGATGGTGGCCGGGCAGGGCGAGACAGGGCAGACGGCTCCCCGCCCAGCGGAAGAGCCTGCCACGCCCGAGTGGCTGCAAGAATTGGGGATGGTCGATGAAGGCCCGGCGGAAGCCGAAACCGAAGAGCCCAGCGCAGCGGAGGCCCTGGCCGAAGAAGTGGTGGAAGAAGCGGCGCCTGCCGAGGCGGAGGTGCCGGAATGGCTGCGGGCGTTGAGCGCGGAAG
>DUEP01000093.1 GCA_011176535.1 Anaerolineae bacterium
TAGAGCGTTTGTGGCGTTATGTGCCTCGGGAACAGACTTTGGTCTTGCGTAGCGAAGATTTTTTTGCTCATCCCCGGGAAGTGGCACACCAAGTTGCTAAGTTCTTAGAAATAGAGCCATGGGAGACCGAATGGCAACCGTATAATGTGGGGCAGTATACCCTTTCTGACATGGAACAGAGCGTCGCGCGTGAACTGCGCATTTATTTTCGACCGCACAATCAACGCCTCTATGCCTTGCTGGGGCGTGACCTGGGGTGGGAGGACGCATGACGCGCCTGCTCATCACCGGCATTACGGGGCTGCTGGGGCTCAACCTGGCCTGGGAGGCGGTCCAGGCGGGGCATAAGGTGGTCGGCGTGGCGGGAAGCCGTGACCTGCCCAACGCGCCCTTCTCCGTGCTGCGGGCCGACCTGAGCCGTCCGGGCGCGTTGGCCGAGGTGTGGCGGGCCGCCCGACCCGACGCGGTGGTGCACACCGCGGCCCTGGCCCAGGTGGACGCCTGTGAAAAGCAGCCCGACCGGGCCGAGCGGCTGAACGCCCAACTGCCCGGCGAGGTGGCCACTCTGGCACGGCAGGACGGGGTGCCGCTGGTGCACATTTCCACCGATGCCGTGTTCGACGGCCGGCGAGGCGACTACACGGAGGGCGACCTCCCGCACCCATTGAGCGTGTACGCCCGCACCAAACTCGCCGGGGAGCGCGCTGTCTTGGAAGCCTATCCTCGGGCAGCGGTGTTGCGGGTCAACTTCTTCGGCTGGAGCCTTTCGGGCGCCCGCAGCCTGGCCGAATGGTTCCTGAACAACCTCCGGGCCGGGCGGAAGATGTTGGGCTTTACCGATGTGTTCTTTTGCCCGCTTTTGGCGAATCACTTGGCCGAGGTCATCCTCACCGTATTGGCGAGGCAGTTGAGTGGTTTATATCACGCCACTGGTTCGGCCTGCCTGAGCAAGTACGCCTTTGGGGTGGCGCTGGCCGAGCGGTTTGGCTATGACCCGACCCTCATCCGCCCCACCTCGGTTGAAGAGGCGGGCCTGGCAGCGCGGCGTTCCCCCCGCCTGACCCTGCGCAACGAGAAACTGGCCCGCGCTTTGGGGCGCCCCCTGCCCGACTGGCGGCGAGGGATCGAGACCTTTTGGCGGCAGGCCCAGACGGGTTACCCGGAACGCCTGCGGGCGTGGGGGTAAGATGCGAGTCGCGAAGGGCGAATTGCGAGTTGCGCATTGCGATTGGCGATTTTAGGATGGAACTGGACCCGTGATGCCTGACACCCGACACCTGACACCTGAAATCGCGTCCATTCTCCGCCGGCCTTTCCTTGTCCTCGGCGCAGGTTCGATCGGCAAACGCCACATCTCCAACCTGCGTCATTTGGGCGTGGAGCACCTTTGGGTTTACGATCCTCAGGCCGAGCGGATGGCCGAGGCCCAGGCCCGTTGGGGCGTGCGTCCTTTCGAGTGCCTGGAAGAAGCCCTGGCCGCCGGGCCGTATGCCGTGTTGGTCTGCTCCCCGCCGGTGTACCACATCCTCCAGGCGCTGGCCGCGGCGCGGGCCGGCGCGCACCTGTTCATCGAGAAGCCCCTGGCTGCGTCGTTGGACGGCGTGGACGAACTCCTCGCCGAGGTGGAGACCCGGGGGCTGCGCACCCTGGTCGGGTGCAATTTCCGCTTTCACCCCGGCTTGCAGCAGTTGCGGGCGTTGCTCGCCCAGGGCGCCCTGGGCGAGGTGCTGTTTGCTCGCGCGGTGTTCGGCCAGTACCTGCCCGACTGGCATCCCTGGGAAGATTACCGCCGTGGCTACAGCGCCCGCCGCGATTTGGGCGGTGGCATCGTGCTCGACCGCATCCACGAACTGGACTACCTGGTCTGGCTCTTTGGGCCGGTGGCTCAGGCGCGGGGGCTGGTGGTGCACACCGGCTCATTGGAGATCGAGACGGAAGACTTGGCCGAGGGGTGGTTGCGTTTCCAGAACGGGGTGACCGCCTCACTCCATGTGGATTACCTGAATCGTCGTTACACCTGTCGCGCTGAGGTGCTGGGCACCGAGGGCACGGCCTGGTGGGACTTCGGCAGCCACTCCCTGCGCGTCTATCGCGCCGGAACCCAGGAAGAGCAAACCTGGGCCTGGCCCCGCTATCAGGTCAACGAGATGTATGTGGCCGAGATGGCGCATTTTCTGCGCGTGTTGGCCGGGGAAGAGGAAAGTCTGAAAGACCTCCGCCAGGCCAGGCATATCTTAGAAACCGCCCTGACCCTGCGTCAATCGCCGAACCCCTGGGAGGTGCCATGACCGTTGTGACGACTCATCCCATCGTGGGGATTATCCAGGCCCGGATGGGCTCCACTCGTTTGCCGGGCAAGGCCTTGTTGGACCTGGCCGGGGCGCCTTTTCTGGCTCGGGTGATCGAGCGGATGCAACACGCCGAGACCCTGGACGCCCTGGTGTTGGCCACCACCAGCGATCCGACCGATGACCCGTTGGTGGAACTGGCCGTCAGCCTGGGCGTGGGCGTTTATCGAGGCTCGGTGGACGATGTGCTCGACCGTTTCACCCAGGCGGCCCGACAGGCCGAAGCGGCCCTGATTGTGCGCATCACCGCCGACGATCCCTTCAAAGACCCTCAGGTGACCGATCACGCGGTCCGTCTGTGGCTTCAGGAGCCGACGTTGGACTATGTGAGCAACACCCTGGAGCCTACCTACCCTGAAGGGTTGGACATCGAAGTCTTCACCCGCGCAGCGTTGGAACGGGCCTGGCGCAAGGCCCGTTTGCCTTCGGAGCGAGAGCATGTGACGCCCTACATCTGGAAGCACCCCGACCGCTTTCGAGTGCGGAATTTCAAGTTTGCACGCGATCTTTCCCATCTGCGCTGGACGGTGGATTACCCCGAAGACCTGGATTTCGCCCGCGCCGTGTACGAGCGGCTGTATCACCCCGGTCGGGTGTTCCTCATGGAAGACATTTTGCGCTTGCTGGAAGCCGAGCCTGAGTTGGCCCAAATCAACGCAGGCTTTCGGCGCAACGAAGGTTACCTCAAGTCGCTGGCCGAAGACGCTCGGCAGCGCCAGCAGCCGCCTCATTGAGACGCAGCGCAGCACCGGGGAGGGAGCGCCTTTGCCTTTTGGGGTGAAGGCGCTCCTTCCCTGACAGGGAGGCTTTTGTGGGCCTGACGCGTCGTCCTGGCAAGGACGCTGGCGAGGCGTTGTATAATGGGCGCGAGTGCCGCGCTTCTTTGGCGTTGACCTTTTGTGCATCGAGGGAAGAAAATGAACGAGCGTATCGATCGGATCAGCAGCCGCGCGTACCAGTATGTTTGCGAGGTGCTGCAGAGCGAGTTTTTTGGCTCCAAAAGCGCGGGCATGATGAAACGTTTGGAGCAGGCCTTTGCCCGGCGTTTTGGCGTGCAGTATGCCATTTCGTTTATCAACGGCACCGCCACGCTGCACGCGGCCCTGGCCGCCGCGGGCGTGGGGCCGGGGGATGAGGTCATCGTGCCGCCCCTGACCATGGCCAGCACGGCGTTTAGCGTGCTCCACGCGGGGGCGGTACCCGTCTTCGCCGATATTGACCCGCGCACCTGGACCATCGACCCCAAATCCATCGCCGAGTGCATCACCGAGCGCACCAAGGCCATCATCCCGGTTTCCATTTACGGCCTCTCACCCGACATGGACCCCATCATGGAATTGGCCGCCGAGCACGACCTGTTCGTTCTGGAAGACGACGCCCAATGCTTCCTGGGTACCTACAAGGGGCGTCTGGTGGGTACTCTGGGGCACGCCGCCAGTTTCAGTTTCCAGAGTTCCAAACACATGACCAGCGGTGAGGGGGGCATGGTAATCACCAACGACCCGGATCTGGCCCATCGGGTGCGTCGCTTTGGCAGCCTGGGGTACGCCGCCGTGGGCGCTGGGGAGGGCAAGATTTCCAAAGAAGACATCCAGGATCCCGGCTACGCACGCCATGTAGAAGTGGGTTGGAATTACCGCATCCCCGAACTTTGCGCTGCCGTGGCCTTGGAGCAGGTGGAGCGTTTGGATGAACTGGTGGCGTGGCGGCAGGCGGCGGCCCGGTTGTACCAGGAAGCGATTGCCGGTTGTGACTGGCTGGTGCCTCAGTATGTGCCGGAGGGCTACGGACATGCTTACTGGACCTTTGTGGTCAAACTCGACCGCGACGACATCACTTGGCACGATTTCCGGCGCAAGTACCTGGAATTGGGCGGCGAGCCCTTTTACGGCGCATGGCGCCTCAACCACCTGGAGCCGGCTTTCCGCGGATGCACGTTTGCAGATTATCAGTGGCAGGACTTTGCGCCTGGCCTGTGCCCGGTGGCCGAATCCATCCAGCCGCGCCTGATGCAGTTCCCCACCAATTCCTTCGACCGCGCCACCATGGAGCGTCAGGCGGAAGTGCTGGCGAAGACGGTGGCGTATTTTGATTAGTTGCGAATGGCGAATATGGCGAATTGCGATAGAAGGAGGAGTGACATGGCCGAGATACGCATTGGAAAACGTCTTGTGGGGGATGGACACCCCACGTACTTCATCGCCGACATTGCGGCCAATCACGATGGCTCGCTGGAACGGGCGAAACTCCTTATCCGGTTGGCGGCTGAAGCCGGAGCCGATGCGGCTAAATTCCAGCATTTCCAGGCCCCAAAAATCGTTTCCGACTATGGATTTCGCGCCTTTGGGCGGCAACTTTCCCATCAGGCGTCCTGGAAGAAGCCGGTCTATCAGGTGTACGAGGAGGCGTCCATCCCTTGGGAATGGACGCCGTACCTCAAAGAAGAATGTGAAAAGTGGGACATCGACTTTTTCTCCTCGCCATACGACTACGATGCGGTGGACCACATTGAACCTTATGTGGAAGTGTACAAGGCCGGATCCGGCTTGATCTCCTGGCCCCAGTTGCTGGTTTACATGGCCCAAAAGGGGAAACCGGTGATCATGGCTTCGGGCGCGGCGGATATCGGGGATGTGGCCCGCGCCGTGCGTATGGTGCGCGAGGTGAGCGATCAAGTGGCTTTGTTGCAATGCAACACCAACTACACGGCCAGTGAGGAGAACTTCGACCACATCCATCTCAATGTGCTCAAAACATACAAGACGATGTGGCCGGATGTAGTGGTGGGGATTTCCGACCACACGCGAGGGCTGGCCGTGGTGTTGGGCGCGGTGGCGTTAGGGGCGCGTATCGTGGAGCGCCATTTCACCGACGACAACGACCGCGAAGGCCCGGACCACAAATTCGCCACCAACCCCGACGAGTGGGCGTTGATGGTCGAGGAGACGCGCAAACTGGAACGCGCTCTGGGTTCGGCCGACAAATTCGTGGCCGGGAATGAGCAGGATACCTACCTAGTGCAGCGCCGCTGCCTGCGCGCGGCCCGCGACATCAAAGCCGGCGAAGTGATCACCCGCGAGATGATCGATGTGCTGCGGCCCAACGTCCCCGGCGCCATCCAGGCCTGGGAGATGGACGCGGTGATCGGCACCAAAGCCCTCCGCGACATTCCCCAGGGCGACGCGCTGCGGTGGGTGGACGTGGGGAGACCGTGATGTAGTGAGGCCCGGATGTGGTGATGCCCTGATGCCTGGATGCCCTGATGCCCTGTGGGAGGTGGGTTTTGCCGGTCGTCAAACGGTTTGAGGAATTGCGGGCGTGGCAGGCAGCACGGGCGTTGGTCAAGGCGGTTTATCGGCTTCGCGTCGGGAGCCTTTTGCCAGCGATTGGGGCCTCAGAGATCAGATTCGACGGGCAGCCGTCTCGGTGATGAGCAACATTGCCGAGGGGTTTGAAAGCGGTACTGATGGAGATTTTGTTCGGTTTTTGACCCATACTCGCGGTTCGGCGGCTGAAGTTCAGTCGTTGTTGTATGTGGCGCGGGATGTTGGGTATTTGTCCCCGGCTGAGTTTGAGGCGCTTTATCGCTTGGCCGAAGAGGCCAAGGCGTTAAGCGGTGGTTTATTGACCGCCATCCGACGCCGTGCAGCTAAGACGCCTCGCCGGTAGACGGTTGGCCTCCGGGACTCTGGGCACTGGGCATCCAGATACTATACATGGATACTCTGTTCCGGGTTTTGGATGGTTAGCAGCGAGATCCGTGACACACCGATGAGAGTGCTTTACTTCTCCCTCGACTACACCCCACACGACCACCGTTTCCTGGCTACGTTGGCGGAGACGGAGCATGAAGTGTATTACCTGCGCTTGCAGCGTGGTCCGCGGCAGACGGAGAACCGCCCCGTGCCGGATGGGGTGCACATTGTGCGTTGGGCCGGAGGGCGGCGGCCCTTCCGCTGGCGGGATTTTCCGCGCTTGCTGGTCGATTTCCGTCGTGTGGTGCGCCGCCTGCAGCCCGACCTGATCCATGCCGGGCCGCTCCAGCAGGTGGCCCTCTTCCCGGCGTTGGCAGGGGCTCATCCTCTGGTGGCCATGTCGTGGGGGTCGGACCTGCTGCGCGATGCCGAGCGTAACGCGTTTTATCGCTGGGCGTCCCGGTTTGTCCTCTCGCGCGCTGATGCTTTCGTTGGCGATTGTGAAACGGTGGCGCAAAAGGCCCTGTCCCTGGGGTTCCCGCGGGAAAAGATGGCGATCTTTCCTTGGGGGGTGGATTTGACGCGCTTTTCGCCTGGCCCGGATGATGGGCTGCGGGCCCGGTGGGGATGGCAGGACGCTTTCGTGATCATCCATACCCGCTCCTGGGAGCCGCTTTACGGCGTGGAGGTGATGGCGCAGGCCTTCACGCGTGCGGCGCGGCAGGAACCCCGCCTGCGGCTGATGTTGCTGGGCGGCGGTTCTCTGGCTCCACGTCTGCGCGAAATTTGGCAACGAGGTGGGGTGTTGGATCGGGTACAATTCGTGGGCCAAGTGAGCCAGCGGCATCTGCCGCGCTACTATCGGGCTGCTGATCTCTACCTCAGCGCCTCCCACAGCGACGGCTCTTCAGTTTCGCTGATGGAAGCGCTGGCCTGTGGGCTTCCGGTGGCGGTGTCGGACATCCCTTCCAATCAGGAGTGGGTGCGGCAGGGAATCGAGGGCTGGCTCTTCCCCGATGGGGACGCGGCAGCCCTTGCCCGGATCCTGGTGAGGGCTGCCCGGATCCCTCGGGAGCAGTTGCAAACCCTGGGGTGGGCCGCCCGTCGGCGGGCTGAGGAACGGGCCAACTGGGCGCAAAATGTGCAACGTTTGCTGCAACTGTATGTCCTGGTCCAGAAACGGGAGTCTGCCCTGTGATTAGCCGGAATATACAAGTCTATTGCTTGCGGTTTGTCCCCATGGCTTTGCTCCTCCTGGCTGCCTTGGTGGCGGGGGGAATATATTTTTGGGCTTTGCGCCCTTGGGGACCATGGGCGTTCTCGGATTCGGTGGCTTATGTGGATGAGGCGCGTAATTTGCTTCAAGGCCAGGGGTTGATGTCACATACCACTCGAGGGGAGTTGGTATTCGTTTCCCATTACCCGCCAGGATATCCGGTATTGCTAGCCTTGGGCATGAGGTTCTTGTCTGGGGATTGGTTGGCGGCCGGACGCTGGATCGATGTCGTCTCATTGGTTCTTTTTTTGGTGGTGGCTGGTAGGGTAATGTTTGAGGCTGTCGGTGTATGGCCTGCCGGCCTGGTCACGATGATTTCCTTGGCCGTTTTTCCGCCCCTTACCCGCTTGTTTTTGGGTTTGATGTCTGAGCCCCCTTTTTTGGTTTTGGAAATGGTCGGGGTTTACTTGTTGTGGCGTTATGTCCTCACGGAAAAAAGAAGATACTTATATGGGGCTGGGCTGGTGATGGGGTTGGCTGTGTTGGTGCGGTATGCGGGCTTGTATGCCCTTCCCGTGCTGTTCCTGGTCCCATGGCTTTTTTCCCCGTCCCTGGATAATCCTCTCCGGATGAGGCACTCGTTGAATGTGACATTGTTGGTGCTGTTTCCCTTCGGGATATGGGGTGGTTTTTCTTTGTTGAAA
>DUEP01000094.1 GCA_011176535.1 Anaerolineae bacterium
CAGAAAGCAAAGCCGCCAACCAACGGGAATTAACCTGCCTGGCAATTTCAGTCGCTTCCACATAAATCTGTAATGCCCTATCATTTTGCCCGCTCCGCAAATAAAGGGCGGCCAAATTGTTCAAAAGCACAGGCAATTCAACAGGATTGAGTTTGCCCTCTTGCCAAAGTTGTCGAGCCTGCTCAAAAACCCGCAGTGCGTCGCTCAACCGCCCTTGTTGGAAGTAAAACACACCCAAATCCTGCAACACCAGGGCCAAGTTGTACTTTCCCTCTACAGCAATCTCTGGCTCTGCACGGCCCAAGCGCTCCAGGCTTTCTGCGACCGTTTCAAGTTGTTCAATGGCCTGTTGGCGGTTCCCTAAATGATACTCAGCCAAAGCCTCTACTCGAAAAGCCTGAGCACGACGCAACTCGACTTCTCCACCCATGCTTTCAAGATCTGTCAAAAGGCCTGCACCAGCCTGGGCTAAAGGCAACGCTTCGGCATATCTTTGTTGCATATAAGCGTTGAACCCTTGGGTGATCAAAAGATTGGCTAAAAGCAACCTGTCCCCCAATCGCTCCAATACCGGCCGAGCCATCTCCAGCAACGCGTTACTCTCCGCGAAACGGTTCTGGTTGCTCAACACTTTGGCCTGATACAGCAACAATCGGGGGGCTTTGGAACGCAAATCGGGCGGCTGGGCCAATACCTCCACCCATTCCCGCAGGGATTCCAACTTGCCGGAAATAAACATCTCCCGCGCGGCGGCATCCATCCAGGCCGCTGCCCCTTCCCGATCCCCCGCTGCCAGCCGGTGGGCTACCGCTTCTTCCACGGCCCCGTGAGCCCAGTACCAATCCGCCGCCCGCCGGTGCAAGGCCTGCATCCGTTGGAGGGACTCCTGGTGCAGCCGGGTCCTGAGAAACTCGGCGAACAGTTGATGATAGCGATAAACCTCCCCCTGCGGCGTGTCTACCCGGAGCACGAAAAGGTTGCGCTGTTCGACCTCGGCCAGATAACTCGCGGCCCTGGGTTCTTCCAACACCTCCCGGCACACGGTCTCGTTAAACTCGTCGAAGATACTCGTCTCCAACAGAAAACGCACCAAGTGCTCCGGCAGATGGCGCAACACCTCCTCGGCCAGGAAAGTGTAAAGTTCCTCTCGTTCCCCTCGGATGAGCAGCAATCGACCCTCTTTGCGCAGGCGCACCGCCAGCAGCATGGCAATCACCCAGCCATCGGTGCGCCGCGCCAGGTCCTCCGCGTAATCCTCAGGTAAAAGGACACCGTAGGCGACCTGGGCCAGTTCCTGCAATTCTTTGGCCGTAAAGCGGAGGTCCTTCGGCCCCAAGACTCCTAACTCGTTACGCAACAACAAGCGGGTGGTGGGAATCCCGTACACGCTTCGCGAGGCCACAATCAAATGCACCTGCTCCGGCAGGTGCTCCAAAAAAGCCTCGACAAAATCCACGATTTCCAACTGTTCCCCCACCAGATGATAGTCGTCCAAAACCAGAATGGTGAAGTCATCCACATACTTGGCCAGGATGTTGTTCAGCCATCCAGCCAGTCCCTGGATGGAGCGGGTGGGCAACCTGCCTTCCAGGAGATCGTGGAGCGGCTCCTCCAGTTCGGGGTAAGCCTGGCGGAACGCCCACCCCAAATAGCGCACAAACCGGCCCACATCCCGATCGTCGGCCGTGATATGATACCAGCACACCCGCCCCGGAGCCTCAGAAGTAAAATCGACCAACAGGGTCGTTTTGCCAAACCCCGCCGGCGCGGTGACAAAAATCAACCGGCGGTGGATGTTTTGGTGCAGCGCCTCGATCAAACGGGCGCGGCGCAAGATATCCGGACGCCTACGGGGGACCCGGATCTTGGTCAGCAACACCAGGGAGGCGCGCTGTGACTCGCTCATGGAGATGACCTGGCTCCCAGGGGTGGGGTTCCATTCACCATTCTAAGAGTAGGCGAAAACGAAGGGAAAATCAAGGGCCTTGACCCGGCTCTGCTTTCCCGCTACAATTGAGCCACAACCAAAGAGCCACGGCCGGGGTGCCCGATCCCCCGGATGGGAGGGCTGAAAGGCGAAGCCGGTGAGAGTCCGGCGCTGTCCCGCAACGGTAACTCGCCCGGCACGGTCAAGCGGTCGCCGACCCCCGTGTCGCGGCGGGAAGCCCGGTCGCCCGCCCCGGTCGGTTTCCACGCCCTCGCGGAAGGGAGTGGGAACGCGCAGACGCCACGCATCCCTGGCGTATCGCCTGTGCCTTCCCTTTCCCCTGTCCTGCGGGCAGGGGCTTTTCGTGTCTCCCCCTGTCCGCGGGCGTGGAGCGGCTTCCATATCACCATCCCATCACAAGGAGGTCCCCATGTCTCCTTCACGCCGCTTCACTTGGGTTTTGCTGGCCCTGCTGATGGCGCTGGCCGCGACGGCCTGCGCCCAGGCCACCCCGGCGGTAACCCCCACGGCTTTGCCGCCCACCGCAACCCCCGTGCCCCCCACGGCCACGGCGGTCCCCAGCCCTACCCCTGTGCCGCCGACGGCCACACCTCCCTCCATCACCGTCACCGATGGGCTGGGCCGCACCGTCACCCTGACCCAGCCGGCCCAGCGCATCGTGGCGCTGGCGCCCTCGGTGGCCGAAAGCCTTTTTGCCATCGGCGCGGGAGGCCAGGTGGTGGCCCGGGAAGACAACACTACCTATCCGCCCGAAGCCGCCCAACTACCCAGCGTGGGCAGCCTGTGGGGCGGCCTGCCGCTGGAGGCCATCCTCTCCTACGAGCCGGACCTGGTCATCGTGGCCGAAATCACCTCGCCTGAGAATGTCCAGAAAATGGAAGACGCTGGTCTCACTGTCTTCCGGCAGGCCAACCCCAAGACTTTTGACGACCTTTACAACAACCTACGCGACCTGGCCACCCTCACCGGGCATCAGGACGAGGCCGAGGCTTTCATCGCCCAACTTCAGGAACGCGTCCAGACGGTGACCCAGGCCCTGGCCGATGTACAAGACGAACCGTCGGTGTTCTACGAACTGGACGCCACCGATCCCTCCAATCCCTGGACCAGCGGCCCTGGCACGTTCATCTCCTACACCATCCAGATGGCCAAAGGCCGCAACGTGGGCGATGTGCTGGACGGCGAATGGGCCCAGATGAGCATCGAGGCCCTGGTAGAGCAGGACCCCGACATCATCCTCCTGGCCGATGCGCCCTATGGCGTGACGCCCGAATCGGTGGCCCAGCGCGCCGGGTGGGACACCCTGACCGCCGTCAAGGAAGGCCGCGTGTACCCCTTTGAACCCAGCCTGCTCAGCGTGCCCGGCCCGCGCTTAGTGGACGGCCTGGAAACCCTGGCCGTGCTGCTGCACCCCGACGCCTTCTGCGCCGCCGATTGGGCTTCCCATCTCAACCAGGATCTGCTGGCCCCCGTGTGCCAGCCCTGACCCCGCTGGGAGGTCTGTCCGGCCGGACAGACCTCCCTTCTTCTGGAACCCCTTATGTTGCGCCGAACCTACGGATGGAACCTGACCCTGTTGCTCTTCGCCGTGGCCTTGAGCATCGCCATCGGTGCGGTGTTCATCCCGCCGGGGGCCTTGTGGCGCCTGATGGCGGCCCGTCTGGGCCTGGCCCCTGTGCCCGCCGACCTGCCCCGCTATTACCCCACCATCCTTTTCGATCTGCGCCTCCCCCACACGGTCTTGGTGCTACTGGTCGGCTCGGCCCTGGGTAGTAGTGGCGCCGCCTATCAAGGGCTGTTTCGCAACCCCCTGGCTGACCCTTACCTGCTGGGGGTGGCTTCCGGGGCCGGGTTGGGCGCGGTGGTCGCTCTCGGCCTGCATTGGCCGCAAAGCCTGTGGGGGGCTTATCTCATCCCCATCGGCGCTTTTGTGGGGGCGTTGGGAACCGTGCTGCTGGTTACCTTCCTAGGACGCGTCAACGGGGACCTCTCCACCACCGCCCTGATTTTGGCCGGGGTGGCTGTGGGCTCCTTTGCCACGGCGCTGACCTCCTTCCTCATGTTGCGCTCCGATGGCGAAATCCGTCGGGCGCTCACCTTCCTTTTGGGGGGCGCGCCCCTGGCGGGCTGGGACCCGGTGCTGGCACTGCTTCCTTACTGGGTTCTGGGCCAGGCCGGTTTGCTCACCGCCGGCCACTCACTCAATGTGTTGCAGTTCGGCGAAGAGCAGGCGCTGCAATTAGGGCTTCCCGTCACCCGGGCCAAGGTGCTGGTGCTCCTCTCCGCTTCGCTGGTCACCGCGGCCGCCGTCGCCTTTGCCGGAATCATCGGCTTCGTGGGGCTCATCGTGCCCCACATCGTCCGCCTGCTTTGGGGCGAAGACTACCGCCACCTGATCCCTCTCTCGCTGCTGGGCGGCGCCACGTCCCTGCTGGTCATGGATATTGTGGCGCGCGTGTTGCTGGCCCCCCAGGCTCTACCCATCGGCATTGTAACCGCCCTGGTCGGCACGCCCTTCTTCCTCTGGGTGCTTCGCCGCACCCGCCGACAATGGCTCTGGTAGGTGCTCATGCTCCGCATCGCCCACCTGCACGCAGGTTACCTCTCCCGCCCGGTGCTCCACGATGTGACCCTGGAGATTGCACCAGGCCACATCACCGTCCTGGTGGGCCCTAACGGCGCGGGAAAAACCACCCTCATCCGGGCCCTCAGCGGGACGCTTCCCCGCGTTCGCGGCCAGGTGACCTGGCAGGGGCACGACCTGCTGAGACTGCCCCCGCAAAAACGCGCCCGCTTCCTTGCCGTGGTCCCCCAGGCGCGACACCTTCCCTCCGCCTTCACCGTGCGCCAGGCTGTCGCCTTAGGGCGCACGCCATATTTAGACTGGTTGGGCAGCCTGGGCCAGCGCGACCACCAGGCTGTGGCGCGCGCCCTCCGCCTCACGCAACTGGAACCGTTGGCCGAACGCCTGCTGGGCCATCTTTCGGGCGGGGAACAGCAAAGAGTGCTGCTGGCCCGCGCCCTGGCTCAGGAAACCCCGGTGCTGCTCCTGGACGAACCTACCACTCATCTGGACCTGCGGCACCAGATGCAAATCCTGGCTCTAGTACAACGCCTGGCCCGACAGGAAAACCTGGCCGTGCTCATGGTACTTCACGACCTCAACCTGGCGGCCCGCTTTGCCGACCAGGTGGCCTTGCTCCATCAGGGCCGCCTGGTGACCTTAGGGCCGCCGAAAGCGGTGTTCACCCCAGAACGCCTGGCGCGCATTTACGGCTTGCCCATTCAGGTGCTCCACCTGCCGGGCCAGGCCTTCCCCTGGGTCGTTCCCCATCTTCCCCCCGAGGGATGAACGCGGCCTCAAAAGCGCCTGCCCCGCCCCCAGGCGACCATCGGGAAGCCTCCATCCCCACGGACGGACTCCATGCAACCTTTTCGTCTGGCTTTGGGTTTTCTGACCATTCTGCCGCTCACGCCGCACGGCGAGGTTCCCGGACGCGGCTGGGGCAACGCGCTCGTTGCGTTCCCCGTGGTGGGCGCGTTGCTCAGCAGCGTGACGCTGGTCGTACGCCACGGCGCCCTGCTCCTGGGGCTTTCGCCCGCCCTGGCCGCGGCGCTGGCCGTGACCGTCTCCATCCTGCTGACCGGCGGTCTGCACCTGGACGGATTGATGGACGCCGCTGACGGCCTGCTGGGCGGCGCCACACCAGAGCAACGCCTGGCCATCATGCGTGACGAAAGCGTAGGAGCCTTTGGCGCCCTGGCCGGGATGACGGTGCTGCTGCTCAAGTTCGCTGCCCTGCAAAGCGCAGCCCCTTGGGGCATCGTGCTGGCCTCAACCTGGAGCCGCACGGTTATGGCGTTGGCCGTCGTCTCCATCCCCTCTGCCCGGCCCAATGGCCTGGGCGCCTGGTGGAAAAAGCACGCCCGTCCTCACCACGCCTGGCTGGCCGGGGGGCTGGCCTGCGCGCTGACCCTGGTCGCCGGGCTACGGGGAGCCGCCACCGGCTTGAGTGTGGCGCTGTTCGCCTGGGGGCTGACCCGCTGGATGTTGCGCCGTGTGCCTGGCCTCACCGGCGACCTCTACGGCGCCCTGGGTGAACTGGTCGAAACCCTGGCCCTGCTGCTCTGGGCGTAACACAGAAAAACGCCAATGACCCCCAAGTTGACCTTCCTGCTGGGCGGGGCTCGCAGCGGCAAATCCTCCCTGGCGGTGCGCTGGGCCCGCCAGCGGGCCCGGCAGGTGGCCTTCATCGCCACCGCGCGCCCCACCGACGAAGAAATGGCCCGACGCATCGCCCGTCACCGCGCCGAGCGTCCGGCCCACTGGCAAACCCTGGAACTCCCTCAAGGCGTAGGGGCGGCCTTGCTTCGCAACCCGCCCCAGGCCGAGGTTTGCCTGCTCGATTGTCTGACTTTGCTGGTGAGCAATGTGCTCCTGGCTGTGACCGACCCCGACGCCCCCGACTTTGCGCGGGCGCACAAGGCGGTGGTCGCCGAAATCGCCCAATTGCTGGCCGCCGTAGAGACTTCGGCCTGCGACTGGATCGTGATCTCCAACGAAACCGGGGCCGGTCTGGTGCCACCATTTCCCCTGGGGAGACTTTTTCGCGATGTGCTGGGATGGGCCAATCAGCAGATGGCCGCCCGCGCCGACGAAGTGTACTACCTCATCGCCGGCATTCCCCTCCCCCTGCACCGCTTCCGGGACGGCACCGGACCCTGGGGGCCGGATGGCCCCTCCAAATCCGGTGATTTTTGACCCCAAGGGAACAGGCTAATCCAAGGGGGCCTCCAGCCGGTAAATGGTCATCTTGTCCGCCGCGCCTGGGAGCAACATTTCAGCGACAAACCTTACTTGAGCCTCAGGCACGGCGTCCAGCGTCTCTTGGCTCAGCAAAATCTCCCCCGACCGGGCCATTTCTTGGAGACGAGCGCAAAGGTTCACGGTCACCCCCACAGCGGTGTAATCCCGGATATGTTGCGAACCGATATTGCCCACAATCGCCTCGCCCGTGTGCACACCGATGCCCACGCCGCGTAAAGCCGCTATAGGCGCGCCGGGTGGTGCTTCCTCTTGCAAGGCCTTAAAACGGCGCTGCATGGCCCAGGCGGCCTGAAGCGCCCGGCGGGGCGCATCTTCACTTTCCCAGGGCACCCCAAAAAGGGCCATCACCTCGTCTCCAATGTATTTGTCCAAAATCCCCTGATGACGGGTTATCTCCTCGGTTAAGGCATCCAACACGCGATTGAGCGTCTCCACGACCACTTCGGCCGGGAATTGCTCGGTGAACGCAGTGAAGCCGCGTAGGTCGGCGAACATCACAGTCACCCGACGGCTCTCGCCCCCCAAGCGCAAATAGCGCTCCGGGTCTTTGAGAATGACCTCCGCCAGGTCGGGGTCGAGGTAAAGGTTCAACACCTGAGACAACAAGCGCCGTCGTTCTTCCAACAAATCATGCAAATGTTTCAACCGCAATAACGAACGGGCACGGGTGAGCAGAATGGCCGCCCGATACGGCTTGATCAGCACATCGTCTGCCCCGGCTTCAATGGCCTCCAGGCGAGCCTCCTCGGTGCTCAAAGGGGTGGTGACGATAACCGGCACGAACTGGCTCTTGGGGTGCTCTTTGACGCGGCGACACACCGTCAAGCCGTCCAGGCGGGGCAAACGGGCCTCCACCACCACCAGATCAGGCGGCTCCTCCAACACCCAGCGCCAAACCTCCTCACCATCCCCGGTGGCACGCACCTCGCATCCGGCGGCCTGAAAAGCCGCTTCCACCATTTGCAGGGTAAACAAATCGTGATCCGCGGCCACGACCTTTGGCGGGCGGCCAAAGATATGGCGTAATTCCTGGGAAAAAACTTCCAACACGCCTCACCTCCACCAAGGCCCATTATAGCCCATCGGCTATAATGAGACCATGCCCATTCCTCGCCGCTTCACGACCGAAGCCGTCGTCCTGCGCTCCCTGGACATCGGGGAAGTGGATCGATTGCTATCTCTCTACTCCCCCCATTACGGCAAACTGCGGGCGCTGGCCAAAGGGGTCCGCAAACCTCGCTCACGCAAGGCCGGCCATCTGATCTCCTTTGCCCGCACCAGGGTGCTCCTGGCCCAGGGGCAAAATCTCTTCCTGATCACCCAGGCCGAGGCGCTGGACCTGCACCCCACCCTCCACCGGGACCTTCAGCGGTTCGCCCTGGCCGCCTATGTGGTCGAACTGCTGGATCGCTTCACTTTCGAAGGCGAGGCCCAGCCTCAGGCTTACCGCCTGCTGGTGGACACCCTGGCCCGCCTGGACCAGGGCGAATCCATCGACCTGACGGTGCGTTACTACGAACTCCACCTGCTGGATCTTATGGGATACCGGCCCCAACTGTTCCACTGCCTGGCCTGTGGCACGGTCATCCGACCGGAACCCCAATACTTCTCCGCCGAACAAGGAGGGGTACTGTGCCCCTCGTGCGGCCCCCGCTTCCAAGACGCCCGCCCCATCTCGTTGGAAGCGTTGAAGTACCTGCGACACTTTCAGCGCAGCTCCTTCGCCCAGGCCCGCCACGCCCGCCCCACCGCCCAAGTCTGGGCCGAAATCGAGCGCGTGCTACAGCACTACCTCACCCACATCCTGGAACGCCGCCCCAACGCTTCCCGTTTTCTGAACCATCTTCACGGGAAGCCCTCTTAGCGCGGGCCCGTTTTCCCGTCCTTTTTCACAAACCAAAGGGCGTTTTCCACAACCCCTCCCCCGGTTTTCCACACCTCAGCAAGCCAACAAAAACCGGGATGACCATGTGCATCCCGGCAAGTTCGAACGGATTCACTCAAGGGGCCAAACGCCTTGCTGGCGTCCCCAGTGCTCCAAAAACTCCTCCAGACGATCCAGCCAGGCGTCGCCCATCTGCCGCATGTGGGCGATGTCGTCTAAGCCCACCGCAGCGAAAACCTCCCGCGCTGTTTCCTCCATCCGGGCTTCAACCAGCCACCACAGCAACGGAAAGAGCGCCTGATTGGGCACTTCGCTATGGGCCAGGGCTTGAGCCGCCCGCAGGTAATAGCGGGCCCGCACGGCGGCTTCCCCGCTCAGAGCCTGAGCCGCCTCCTCGGCCTGGGCCAACAGAGCGGACAACGCCGCCCCTTTCACCTGGGGCGCGCCCAGCAGGCGAAACACCTCGGCCACCCACTCCGGATGGCCCAACCGCTGGGCCGCTTCTCCCAGGCGGGACATTAACCGCCGCGGCGGCAGCCAGCGCCCCACCAGCGTGGCCACCACATTGGCGCTGTAAAGCACCAGGCGAAGATAATCCCGCGCCACCGCCAGGGACCAGGGGGCGTCCAGCGCCTCCCAGGCCTGGCGGGCCTGTTCCAGCGCGTTGAGCCCCCGGCGCAAGGCCACCTCGGGGTCGCGAAAGCGGCTGCGCACGGCCGACTGAACGAAATCCAGAAAGTGCTGGGGGTCGTACAACGGCTGGGCGTGGAAGAGCGCCGGGCCCCAAAGGGGGTCGGTGCGCAAACGCCGGGGCGGTTCAAAAGCCTCGCGCCCATACGCCCAGATTTCGACGCACACCGTCTCGTGCCAGGGTTTGCACAGGTACGCCTCCGGTGGCGCGTCATTGTAAATGAAAACCAGGTCCACATCGGCCACGCCGCCCAGGAAAGGGTCCCCTTCCACCAGCGAGCCGGTGAGGTAAGCGGCCAGCAGATTGAGGTCGCGGCGCCGCTCCTCAACCTGTTGTTCGGCAATGCGGCGTAATTTGGCAGGTGTGAAACGCATCGGTGATGCTCCCGATTCAGGCGGTGGAGTCCAATGGCAACGGCGACTGATACGGAGGCAGACGTAGCGCCCGGCGGATACGTTCCTCGATATCCTGCAAGTGCTCCGGCGAGCGCACGAAGTCCATGGGCGTGGTGTCGATGGTGAGCACCGGCGCGCCGCGGTGATGGTTGGCGAAGTGGTCCTCGTAAGCCTCGTGAAGTTGAGCGATATACGCAGGGTCCATGTTGCGCTCATAGGGCCGGTCGCGCAGGGCGATGCGCTGCATGAGCACTTCCGGCTCGGCCCGCAGATAGACCACCAGATCCGGCTGGGGGATTTTCTCGGCCAGGGCTTCGTGCACCCGGTAGTACATTTCCAACTCGTCGCCCTGCAGGTTGATGCGGGCGAAAAGGGCATCTTTTTCAAAGGTGTAATCGGCGATCAGCGATTTTCCCTGACGCAAAATCTCCGGCACCGCACGCCGCTGTTGGTGATAGCGGCTGAGCAAGAAGAACATTTGCGTTTGAAAAGCATAGCGTCCGCGGTCTTCGTAAAACTTGGCCAAAAAGGGATTCTCCTCAAACACCTCCAGCAACAACTCGTCGGCCCCCAACCGGGGCTGCAACAGGCGGGCAAGGGTGGTCTTTCCCACGCCGATCACGCCTTCGATGGCGATGTAGAAACGCATCGACGGAGAGGGAGACACAGGGCTCGCAGCCTGGAGCAGAGACATCGTCCACCTCGAGAACGGGATCACCGGGCATCGTGGTCTCAGGGAAGTTCGGTCCAGTAGTTCACCTCGTCGATGGCCACCTGGAAGCCCGGCGTAGCCCCGCCGCCCACCATGAGGGCAAAACTGCCCTCGGTGAACAGGTTCTCTTCCACTTCATCCACATAGGCCCGATTGATGTACAGTTTGATCGTGTTGCCCTCCATCCAGACGCCGATCCGATTCGTCTGGTTGGGGCCGGAGTGCACCATGGTCGCGTGGGTCCAATTGCGGTATAGGGTGAAGCCCCCGTTCCAGCGGTAGATCTTGTACATCGCGTCGCAGGAGACCACGAACACCACGCCCTCGTACTTGGAGGGCGAACGCACCACCAGGCCGTAGCGGTCCTTGTGGTTGCAGGCTTTGCCGGTCTGGAACACGGCTTCGAGATAGGCATCCTTGAGGGCGGGGTAGGTGGAGCGGATCCAGAGATTGTGGGTGGGGCCCGGCTTGAGGATGGTGACCAGCAGTTTCCCGTTCCCCGGCTGGATGGAGGCCCAGGGGAAAGAATTGAAAATGAGCCAGTGGGCCCCGGGTGTGTTCATCGGGTCGTGCATCTGGGGCTCACCCAGGGCATAAGGCTTCTGGGCATCGGTCAATGTGGGGGTGGGGATGGGGGTCATCGTGGAGGTCGGCGTGAAGGTGGGCGTGGCGGAAGGCGGCAGCGTGGGGCTGAGGGTCGGGGTGACCGCCTGCGCCTGTTCCGCACGCTGCAACGTGCGGGCAAAGTTGACCTCCACCGCCCCGTTGGGAGGCAGGCTGATCTCTTGCTGGCCCTGCCCCACACCGGGTTGCGTCCAGACCCCCGGGCTGAGCAGGGGCTGGTTGAGGGGCGCCTGGTCGTCGATGGAGACGCAATACCTGCCCGGCGGCAGGCCCTTGAAAGCGTAAACGCCCCGGGCGTCGGTGGTCGTTTTGCTGAGCAGGGTTCCCGGGCAAGGGCCCTGCGCCAGGCTGACGACCACACCGGCCAGGGCGGGTTCGCCCGGCTGGCGCTGCCCGTCGCCCAGCGGGGTTCCATCGGCAGAGATCTGGCAAGGGAAGGCCGAAGATTCCTCAGAGGCCGAGCACCTGTCCTCCCACACGGCCCCCTGAATGGTGCCCATAGGGGGCGCGGTCGCCGTGAAGGTAGCCGTGTTCTGAGGCAGCAAGGCCGTGGCCGTGACCGTAGCAGTCGGTCCGCTGGTAGGCGCCAGCGTTTCCGTGAATGTTGCCCCAGCCGGGGCCACCGTGGGTGCGACACCGCCCGTGGTGCTGTTGCAGGCGCTCAGGATCAGCAACACGAGCACCGCCACAATTCCTCTGCCAAAGCGCCATATCTTCCTATGCATTCTCTCCTCCTCGTGCAATTAGAATACCCACCGCCCGCAAAGGGGCCACTGTGCCACGCGCCACGCCTGCTCACCCCTCGTCCAGTTGCTCTGGCAAGAGAAACGCCGGGCGCTTATCCCGGGCCCGCTCGCGGGGGTGCGGGTCATCCCGCGACGGCAGATGTGTCTGCAACACCCGCGCCCAATTGCCGCCCAGAATGGCGGCGATATCTGCCTCGCGGTAGCCCCGTTGAGCCAGCAAAGGCACCAGGCGCTGCAAATCGGCGATGGTGTCGATGCCCTCGGGCGTCGCCTGCACGCCAAAGCCGCCATCGAAGTCGGTGCCCAGGCCCACATGACGGGCGTCGCCGGCCATCTGGCAGATGTAGTCGATTTGCTCCACCACGGCCTCCAGGGGCAGGCGGGGCTGGCCGGGTCGCCAGCGGGCGTCCAGAAACCGATTGTACGGGATGACCCCAATGACGGCGTCCCGTTCGATGAGCCGTCGCAGGACCTCATCGCTCAGGTGCCGATTGCTCGGCGAGCCGGTGAGGGCTTTGGCGTTGGCATGGCTGGCGATGACGGGGCCGGGGTAGCCTTCCAGGGCCTGGAGGGCGGCTTGTTCGTCCATGTGGCTGATGTCCAGGATGTACGGGTAGCGGGCCATGGCGCGCAGCATGGTGTGGCCCTCGGGCGTGAGCGGGCCGATCTCCCCTGTGCCGCCGCAAAAGCGGGTGCCCGCCCAGGCCAGGCCGATGATACGCAGTCCATCCTCCCACCAGAAGTCCAGTTCCCAGGTGCTGCGCACGCCCTCGGCCCCTTCCATGAGCATGACCAGGCCCACAGGGTGGGTTTTGCGCCGTTTGTCCCAGTGGGCCAGCACCTCGGCCAGGTCCTCGCGGGTGGTGATCAGGCGAAACTTGCGGCGATGCTTTTTCGTCAGGTTGTGGTAAAAACGCACCTGCGCCTGATACCGCCGGTGCGCCTCGAGGAGGTCGCCGTACACCTGGGTATCCCAGTCGCCCATCTGGCGGCGCTTGGGGGCAGCGAACAAGGTGGCGATCACCACGGCCACGCGCCCTGCCTGATACTCCGGCCAGCCCAACAACGTATCGCCGTTGACCTGAGGGGCCAGGCTGCCCTGTTGGGCCTCGAGGCGGCGCGTCTCGTGGGCGCTGTGGGTGTAATCCCGCCCGAAGGTTAAGGCGTTCCAGGCCAGATCCTCATGGGCGTCGATGATGAGCGGCTTCTGGGGGGCATCCTTCATCCCTCGGCCTCCTTGCCGGCGTGGGTGGTGACAAAGTCCCAGGTTTCCGGCAGATACGTCAACGGTTCCACGCGCACCCGGAAGTCCAGCAGGCCGCTGAGCCATTGGGCCACCTGGACATAGTGCGCCCGTGGAGCCATGCGCACCTCGCGGGGGCGCTCGCCTATCTTGTGGAAGGTCTCCAGCAACAAGTGGGCGAAACTCTCGGCCAGTTGTGGAGCCTCGGCCGGTTGGATCAGACGCACATGGGCCACCTGGGGCTGCTTGCCGCCCATCCAGACGGCCATGAAGAAATAGGGAAAGAAGGGACGCTCTCCCGGCTGGTTTTGGATGGGGCCCAACGCCGGGGCCAGTTCCATCTGCACCTCCAGCAGCGTATCATCCCTTTGAGGCAAGGTGCCGGCCTTCTCAACCTCGGCCTCGGGCAACGAGAAGCGCACCCGCCGCAGCGGAGGCGGCTCCACCTTCTCCCAGCGCCCTTCCCAGCGGACGCCGTCCTCGTCCTCCACCAGGATGCGGATGTAGTACCTGGGATGGTCGTCCGGGCGCAGGGTGATCTCCCCGCACTGCACTAAGGGTGCCACCTCCAGCGTTTGCTCCAGCACCAGCGCCAGGAAACGTGCCTCGTCGGCCTCGAGAAACCAGGGAAAATACGCCGGAACCGAAGAGCGGAACACCGGGTACAGTTCGCCCTGCCAGTCCACCTCCAGCCGGGCCATCCGCTCCCGGTCCTCGGGGGCCAACGCGGTCGGTTGTTCAAACGAGAGCATGATCTGCCGCAGGAGCAGCAGTTGTCGGGATACTTCTTCCATGGAGAAAATTTCGGGGTGCAGGGTCAACCGGCGGAAGTTCCACAAGGCCTCCTGACCCAGATAGGCGATCACGGCCGGAAATTCGCTGGCCGCGCCCATCACGCTGACGAACCCCAGGCGGTTGGGGTCTTCCGGATCTCGCACAGCGAAGACCTGATGTTCCAGCAACCAGTCCCATGGCTTCAGGTCCCAAATACGCACGGCCAGGTCGTACAGATGGCGCCACTGGTCAAGGGTGGGTTCGGACATGAGGGTCCTCGCTTTCATCTCTCTCCTCTCCCCCGGGCGGACGCTTTGGCAAAGCGCCCAGCCGGAGGTAGGGAGGGCTCACGCCTCGGCCAGCAACGCTTTCCAGAACGCGTCCCGTTGGCCGGGGACGAAGGGGGTGTAGAGGGCCAGGCGGTCGGCCAGGCCCGCGTAGCGCTCGCGCAGGGCGGCGGCCAGTTCGGCAGGCGAGGCGATGGTGGCGAAGGTGGCCAGCATCTCATCGCTGACCAGGGCGGGCATCTCGTCCCACCGGCCGCGGGCCGCCAAGGCCGAGAGCCGCTCGGCCACCTCCTCCCAACCGTGCAGGGCCATCACCTTGCGATAGGAAGGCGTGCTGGCGTAGAACGCCACCTGCTGGCGCACGAAATCCCGCTCCTGCTCGTCGGTGACCACAAAGGCGGTGAGCATGATCTGCACATCGCGCCGGGAGCGCCCGGCCCTGGCCGCGCCCTTCTCGATGGCCGGGAGCAGCACCTCGCGCAGGTAGCGCACGGTGTGGAAAGGATGCACCAGGAAGCCATCGGTTACCTCACCGGCCAGCCGCGCCAGGCCGGTGTTCACCCCGGCGATGTAGATGGGGATCTCCGGATGCTCGATAGGCCCTGGATTGAAGAAGGGGCTCATCAAGGTAAGTTTGTAGTACGAGCCGCGAAAGTTGAGCGGCTCGCCTGTCTGCCAGGTGTGCCAGAAAGCGCGGATGGCCTGGATCTGCTCGCGGAACATCACCACCACCGAATCGGGCCAGGTCATGCCAAAACGGCGGGTGATGTGTGCCTTGACCTGGGTGCCCAGGCCAAGGATGAAACGCCCCTGGGAGGCGTCAGCCAGATCCCAGGCCGTGTAGGCCAGGTCCGCCGGGCTGCGGGCGAAGGCGATGGCCACCGCCGTACCCATGGTAATGCGCTGCGTGTGCTCGGCAATCAGCGCGTGAGGCAGGAAGGGGTTGTGCTGGGTCTCCGTGGTCCAGATGGCGTCGAAGCCCATGGCCTCGGCGGCCTGGGCCACGGCAGGCACCTGCCGCAAACTCATGGGAGGAAGGGAAGCATCAAAACGCATCGTCTTTCCTTAATTATCCTCATCGGGAATGAAGGTCAGGGCCAGGTCGTCCACATACCAGCCGTCTCCCACCGGGAGCCAGTACAATCCTAACACAACTTGCCCGGCAAGGCTCTCGTCGCTCAGCGTGCGTCGCCGGCGCACCTCGTCCTCCGCCCCTTCGTCCAGAGGCAACCTGCCGGATCGGGTGTGAAGGCGCTGCCACGCCCCAGGCAACTCCGCTACGGCTAGCTTCGCCGCTAGGGCCACAGCAGCGGTCCGTGGCACCCTAAGGTACCGGCCCGGGCGCGGCGGAAGGACCATCCCTCTGCCCAACAGGCACACCGCCCGGGGGAAAGACCACCTTGCCCCCTGCAGAGGGTGCCCCCATGGGGCCGAACCGCCTCCGGACCCTGGAGGACCAACCGGGCCTCAGGGGAGGTCTACCCCCGAGGCGTGTTCCGATCCCCATGCACCCATCCCCTAAGGACGGCGTCGCGGGCCTATCCTCTCCGGCCCGCAGGCCTCTGCCGCCAGTCAACAGGCCGCCTGCGACCGGGCTCAATTGCTGAGCAAATACGCCTCGATCCAGCGCGTGGTCGCCAGCAGGGCCTCCAGGTGGGTGCGCTCCAGGTTGTGGGAAGCATCCACCCCCGGCCCGATGAGCGCCACGGCCAGGTCGGCCCCGGCCCGCCAGGCCGCCTCGCCGTCGGAGCCGTAGTAGGGGTACACATCCACCCTGTACAGGATGCCGTGCTCCTCAGCCAGTTGGCGCAGGCGCTGGCTCAGGCCGTGGTGGTACGGCCCGCCGCCATCCTTGACGCACAGGGTGGCGTGAAACTCATCGCTGGCCTGTCCCTGCCCCACGGCGGCCATGTCCACGGTGACCAGTTCCCCCACCTCCGGCGGGAAGACCCCAGCCGCCCCGTGGCCGACTTCCTCATAGTTGCTCACCAGAAAGTAGGTGGTCTGGTGTGGCCGCTGCCCGGCGGCAGCCAGGGCCTGCCAGGCGGCCATCACGCAGGCCACCCCGGCCTTGTCGTCCAGGTGGCGGCTGCGCACGAAGCCCTGATGCCAGACCACGCGCGGGTCGAAGGAGACGAAATCCCCCACTTCAATGCCCAGAGCGCGCACCTCGTCGGCGTTGCTCACCCGCGCGTCCAGCCGCACTTCCATGTGCTCGTCGTCCCGTGGGGCCTCGCCAGCCTTCTTGCCGTACACATGCACCGAGGCAAACTGGTGCAGCAGCGTGCCTGGCACCGGCTCGCCGCCGCGGCTGGGATGCACCCACACCGTCTCGCCCTCGACGAAGTTCCAGGGGAAACCGCCCACCTTGCTCAGTTTGAGCCGGCCGTTGGCTTTGATTTCCTTGACCACCGCGCCCAAAGTGTCCACATGGGCGGTCAGGGCGCGGGGGGCCTCGTCGCGCTCGCCGGGCCACACGGCCAGCAGTCCCCCTTTGCGGGTGCGCGTCAGTTTGGCTTGGGGGACATGGGCCCCCAGCCAGGTCTCCACGCAGGCCGTGGCCGCCTCGGTGAAGCCCGTGGGGCTGGGCGTCTGCAGCAGATCGGTGAGCAGGGACTGCAACAGTTCGGTGTCCGGTTCAGGGAGCATGATCATCCTTCCCGTGGAGGGATGCCCTCGAAGGCGGCGATTTTCACCCGCCAGGCTTCGGGGATGGGCGTGGTTTGCCCCGTATGGTAATCGTAGCACACCTGCACGGTCTCCCCCTCAGCCAGCAGGTCTCCGGTTTCGGCGTCCTCGATGCGGTAGGTCATGCGAAAACTCTTGTTGCCCAGTTTCGGGATGCGCACCCCCACCCGCACGGGTTGCCCCAGATGAATGGGCCGTTTGAAGGTCACCCGCGCCTCGGCGATGATGATGCCGATATCCAGGAAAGAGCGGCCATCCCACAAACCCACGCGGCGCAGGTACCCCACCCGCGCCTGCTCCATGTAGGTCAGATAACGGGCGTTGTTCACATGACCCTGAGGGTCCAGGTCGCCGTAACGCACCTCAATGGGGTGATAAAAGCGGTACTTGCTCATGGACTCTATTATACCCTTTCCGCCCTCTGGGAGATACCTCCTGGCTGCCGAGTGGGTGTATAATCCTTCCACCGCATTGTATCAGTTGGAGGCCCCATGGACTCGCCCACGCAACCCCCGGCGCAGCCCCCGAAAGAGACGTCCCCCTCCCCTGAGGTGACGGCCACGCCCCCCAAACTCAACACCCGCCAGAAACTTCTGCGCTGGTGGTGGCGTCAGATGCGCAAAGTAGACGCCAAACAACGGGGGAAAGTCATCGCGCAACTCCGCGAGGGGTCTCACCCCGACTTTGACTACTTCTTGATGATTGTACTCTCCAGCGTCATCGCCACGCTGGGGCTGCTCATCGACTCTGGGGCCACGGTCATCGGCGCCATGCTGGTCGCCCCGCTGATGACCCCCATCCTGAGCGTGGGGCTGGCCTCCCTCACCGGCGATCAGGACCTGATCAAAAACGCCGGCAGCGCGCTGCTGCGCGGCTCCCTCATCTCGGTGATCATCGCTGCCGGGCTGACGCTGAGCAACCGGCCCCTCCCCTTTGTCCTGCTGCAAGAACTCCCCCGCGAAGTCATCACCCGGACAAACCCCACCCCCATCGACCTGTTCATCGCCCTGGCGGGCGGAGCGGCCGCGGCCTTTGCCTGGGCGTTACCCCAGGTTTCCCCTTCGCTGCCGGGTGTGGCCATCGCCACAGCGTTGATGCCACCGCTTTGCGTGGTGGGCATCGGTCTGGCCATGGGCGAATGGCGCGTCGCGGGTGGTGGCCTGCTCCTCTTTCTGACCAACGCGGTGGCTATCGCCTCGGCTTCCATGCTCGTCTTCTACGCCCTGGGCTTCACTCCCCAAAACCTGCTCCATGTGCGCTCCCTGCGCGACCTGCCGCGCAGCCTGCGCCTCTCCACGGCCCTGGCCGCCCTGCTCTTCATCCCGCTGGCTTATCTGGGCGCCCGCTTCGTGGGGCAGGCCAGCGACAGCCGGTTGATCAACGAGGTGGTGCAGGAAGAGGTCACCCGGATGGGCGGTGAACTGAGCGAACTGAAAGCCCAGACCACGGGCGGTGTATTACGCCTGACGCTGACCATCCGCACCCTCCGCCCTCTCCGTTACGAAGATAGCGTCATCCTGCAACAGCGCATCACCACCCGGCTGCAACGGCGGGTGGCCATCGTGGTCAACCAGGTGCTGGCCGCCCAACTCGACCCGCTGGTGCCACCCACCCTGACCCCCACCCCCACGGCCACTTTCACGGCCACGCCGGGGCCTTCGTCCACGCCCACCCTCACAGCCACCTTCACCCCCACGGCCA
>DUEP01000095.1 GCA_011176535.1 Anaerolineae bacterium
ATTGGAAATGGCAACACCACCGATGTCCCAGGCCATCACAGGCATGGGTCGTATGTAAGTGTAATAGTCCGGGCCGAAAACAAAGCCCAGCGCGGTAAAATATTCCAGAAAGAATGATACCCCGATGGCGGTGATCAGAGCGGCGATGCGCGGGGCATTGCGTAGTGGTTTGTAGGCGACCCGCTCGATGATAATGTTGAGGAAACCACAGGCGGCCATGGCCAGCAGAATGACTAGCACTGTGCCTACCATCATAGTCCATACCGGAGCTTGGGCCAGGAGCTCCGGCGTGGGCGTTATACCCTGTGTTCGGTAGTAGATGCTGGCGGGCAAGAGGTGTAGCCGATAGCGGGTGATGGCGTAGAAACTGACAAAGGAGCCCACCATGAAAACATCACCGTGGGCAAAGTTGATCATGAAGAGAATACCGTACACCAAGGTATAGCCCAAAGCGATGAGCGCGTACACGCCACCCTGCGAAATGCCAAACACCACAAAATCCGACCATTGTTCGGGCGTATAGTACGCATTGCGAATGGAACCAATCACCCCCATCACGGCCACGACCAAAATCGCCAACCCCAAGAGGCGCACCACAATAAGGTCAAACTCAACCCGACTCAGCCAAGCACGAAATTTGGATTGC
This sequence comes from Anaerolineae bacterium, assembly GCA_011176535.1. Taxonomy (NCBI): domain Bacteria; kingdom Bacillati; phylum Chloroflexota; class Anaerolineae; species Anaerolineae bacterium. The sequence continues at coordinate 647 of DUEP01000095.1, forward strand.
GTAAGGGATTGCATGGCACCATCCTCACCCAGGATGTTGTGATGAATCCTCGCATGAAGGTACCGGGGGCATCACAGAGAAGACACCCCCGGTACCTCAATTCCGGTCACCACATCTATGGAAGTGGGACCTCCCAACGGCTAATTACGGCCATACCGGCACGAATTTGCCGTTCTGCACCTGGTTGATCACGATCTTCGGATCGGCGCAGTCACCGTACTCGTTGCAGATCAGCGTACCGGTCAGGCCCTTGAAGTCTTTGGTGGCAAAGAGGGCATCGCGCAGCGCCTGGCGCGGGATGTACAACTTACCATCCACCTGCACCGCCACCTTCTTGATGGCCTCGAGCAACATCATCGTGCCATCGTAAGCGTGGAGGTGGAAGGCGCTGGGCGGCTCCTGTCCGTACTTCGCCTTGTACTTCTTGTCGAACTCTTCGTTCTTGGTGGCCGCAGGACCAGAGAGGTACATCCCCTCGGCTGCATCACCCGCCGCCTCCAGGAAGTCCGGCGAGATCATACCGTCGGAGCCCATGAGCACGGTGTTCTCCAGGCCGGACACCTCTTTCGCCTGCTGGGTGATGAAAGCACCCTCTTGCACGAAGATGGGGTAGTAGAGCACATCGGGCTTGGTGGCCGCGATCTTGGTCAGCACCGGGCGCATGTCGGTGTCGCCCACATTGATGGCTTCCTGAGCCACGCACTTGCCGCCCAGTTCGGTGAACACATCGCAGGCCACCTGTTGCAACTGCTCGGCGTAGGGGCTGCCATCGTGGATGGTCGCCATGGCGCGGGCGCCCAGGACATTGTAGGCGAACTCGGCCACAGCCTTACCCTGCACCTTGTCGTTGTGCGCCGTGCGCAGATAGCCCGCCTCATGGGTCTTGGGATCGGTCAGCGAAGGCGCCGTGTTGGAGGGCGAAATCATCACCATGCCCGCGTCGGAGATGATCTTGGCCGCCGGCACCGCCGCGCTGGAGCAGTTGGTACCGATCACGCCCACGATTTTCTCGTTGGAGGCCAACTTCTGAGCCGCGGTCTGACCACCTTCGGCGGAGCACTGGGAGTCCTCCTTCACCACAGTGATGTCATGGCCGAAGAGGCCGCCGCCGTTGGCCGCCTTGAAGTCGTCAATGGCGATCTCCACACCGCCCAGGGAGTCCACCCCCAGGGACTCATTGGGGCCGCTCAACACCAGGGCCACACCGATCTGAATCGGCTCGCCCTCACCGACCTCGACACAACCCAGAGGGTCGGTGCACTCGTAGGTGGCCTTCTTGCCGCAGGCCGTCAAGGCCAGCGCCGCCACCACCAACAGCGCCAACAAGACAAACCATCGTTTCTTCATTCTTCCTCCTCCTTGAGGGAATTGGGAATACGGTAAGGGCTTGACGCGCTGACAACACACTCTAATACTTTAGGGAAGGGGCTCACCTCCTTCAGGGAAGATCACAGCCCATGCAGGGTATCGTTTTCATTTTACTAACCGCCCCCAGACGGGTCAAGGCGTTCTCCCGCTTTCCCGCATTTTTTTATGCAGATTTTACCTTTCTTTTACCATATTACGCCTCGCCCCACAGGGTGACGCCCTCTCCCGCTCACGACGGCGCTCGCCATGCGATATCAAGGGACGCATACGGCAAGAAAACCGAAGCGGGCCTCCCGGCCCCTATGGTAGAATTAAAGGCCCCCTTTTGTGGCAAGATGGTTCTTCTGGAGGAAAGTGTGACCCCACAATCTCAATCGGCCTATGATGCATCCAGCATCCAAGTTTTAGAAGGTCTTGAAGCCGTTCGGCGCCGCCCAGGCATGTATGTGGGCGGCACTGATTTGCGTGCGCTGCACCACCTCATCTACGAAGTGGTGGACAACTCCATCGACGAAGCCCTGGCCGGGGCCTGCGACCGCATTGAAATCACCATCCACCCCGACAGCAGCGTTACCGTGGAGGACAACGGGCGCGGCATTCCCGTGGACCCCCATCCCCAAACGGGGAAATCCGCGCTGGAAGTGGTGATGACCACCCTGCACGCCGGTGGCAAATTCGGCGGGGGCGGGTATAAGGTCTCGGGCGGTCTGCACGGCGTGGGCGTCTCCGCCGTGAACGCCCTCTCCGAGTGGTGCGAAGTCTATGTCAAGCGCGACGGCCAACTTCACTTCCAACGCTACGAGCGCGGCCGCCCGGTGACGCCCGTCCAAGTCATCAGCAAGGTGGACAAAAACGACACGGGCACCAAAACCACCTTCAAGTTCGACCGTGAGATCTTCAAAGGGGACATCGACTACAAATTCGAGGCCCTGGTGCAGCGCTTCCGCGAGATGGCCTTCGTCACCCGCGGCGTGACCATCCATTTCCGCGACGAACGCACCGAACGCGAGATGACCTTCTACTTCGAAGGCGGCATTGAGGCCTTCGTCCGCTACCTCAACCGCAACCGCAAAGTCCTCCACCCGGTGGTCTACGCCGAAAAGACCGTCGAGAACATCACCATTGAAGTGGCCATCCAGTACACCGACGCCTTCACCGAGAGCGTGTACTCCTTCGCCAACACCATCAACACGGTGGACGGCGGCACGCACCTCACTGGCTTGCGCAGCGCCATCACCCGCACCATCAACGATTACGCCCGCAAGGCCGGTTTGCTCAAGGATTCGGACCCCAACTTCACCGGCGACGACACCCGCGAGGGCCTGACCGCCATCGTCAGCGTCAAACATCCGGACCCGCAATTCGAAAGCCAGACCAAAGTGAAGTTGATGAACCCCGAGGTGCAGACCTATGTGCAACAGGTCACCAGCGAAGCCTTGGGGACCTTCCTGGAAGAAAACCCTTCCGCGGCCAAGGCCATCATCCAGAAATGCCTGACCTCGGCGCGCGCCCGCGCCGCCGCCCGCCAGGCCCGCGACCTGGTCATCCGGAAATCGGCCCTGGAAAGCCTCACCCTGCCCGGCAAACTGGCCGACTGCTCCGAGCGTCACCCCAACAAAACCGAACTGTACATCGTGGAGGGTGAATCGGCCGGTGGCTCGGCCAAACAGGGCCGCGACCGCCACTTCCAAGCCGTGCTCCCCTTGCGCGGCAAAATCCTCAACACCGAGCGGGCCCGGCTGGACAAGGTGCTCTCCAACAACGAGGTCAAGGCCCTCATCTCGGCCCTGGGCACCGGCATTGGCGAGAACTTCAACCTGGACAACCTGCGCTATGGCCGGGTGATCATCATGACCGATGCCGATGTGGACGGCAGCCACATTCGCACGCTGCTCCTCACCTTTTTCTTCCGCTACATGCTGCCGCTCATCGAAGCCGGTCGGCTGTACATCGCCCAGCCCCCGCTCTACCGCATCGCCTACAAGAACCAGGTGCGCTACGCCTACACCGAGGCCGAAAAAGAAAAAATCCTGAAAGAGATGAACGTGCCGGTGGAAAAAATTCACCTGCAGCGGTACAAAGGGTTGGGCGAGATGAACCCCCAGCAGTTGTGGGAAACCACCATGAACCCCACCCGCCGCACACTGCTCCGGGTGACGGTTGAGGATGCGGCCGAAGCCGATCGCACCTTCAGCATGCTTATGGGCGAGGCCGTGCCCCCACGCCGACGGTTCATCCAAACCCACGCCAAAGAAGTGCGCAACCTGGACATTTAGCCCCACAGGGCTCCCCCGGGGCCCCTGAGGAAGCCCCTATGCCTTTAGAGCCAGGCAACCTGCTCCAAAATCGCTATCGCATTCTGGAGGTCCTGGGCCACGGTGGAATGGGCTCGATTTACCACGCCGTGGACGAGGTACTGCAGGTCGAAGTCGCCATCAAAGAAAACCTCTTCGCCTCACCCGAGTACGCCGAGCAGTTCCGCCAGGAAGCCCGCCTGCTGGCCACCCTCCGTCACCCGAACCTCCCCCGGGTGACGGACTACTTTGTCATCGAGGGACAAGGCCAGTACCTGATCATGGACTACATTCCGGGCATTGACCTCAAGGACCGCATCGACCGCGAAGGCGCCCTGCCATTGCACGAGGTGCTGACCATCGCTATGGCCCTTTGCGAGGCCCTGGAATACCTCCACGGCCAGCAGCCGCCCATCATCCATCGCGATGTCAAACCCGCCAATGTGCGCATTACCCCCGAAGGGCAAGTGTACCTGGTGGATTTCGGCCTGGCCAAGTTGGGTGGCGCGGATCAGCGCACTCTGACCGGAGCGCAAGCCGTCACCCCCGGCTTCTCCTCCCCCGAACAATACGGCACCAGCGGCCACACCGACGCCCGCTCAGACCTCTACAGCCTGGCGGCCACGCTTTACATGGCCCTCACTGGCGTCACCCCGGAAGACGCCTTCGAGCGCCTGATGGGGACCCATTCCCTGACCCCCATCCGGGAATTGCGTCCTGAGGTGCCGCCCCAACTGGCGGCAATCATCGAGCAAGCCCTGGCCCTCCAACGGGAAGAGCGCCCGCCTTCGGTGCGCGTCTTTAAAGAACAACTGCTAGCCCTCAATCTGCTGCCCAATCAGGAGGCCCTGGCCCAGGAGCACCGCTGGTTGCTCCAGCCTTCCACTGCCCAATGGCGCACCAGCGAGGAAGGGAACTCGTCGCCTGAACCAGACGCTTTCCCACCGAATGGGAAGACCCTGGCCCCTCAGGCCCAACCCTCCACCCAACCCCAAATGCCCAAACGGCGGGGAAAGGGGCGTCTCGTCCTCTCAGGGCTTCTCGTGCTGACCGCGCTCCTGATTCTGGCCGTGGGTGCGCTGGCCCACCCCGTGTTGCGGGCCCAACTCGACCAGGCGGTGCCTGCGTTGGGCACCGTGGAGGCTCTGCCCCAGGCGCAGGCCCCGCTGGCCACCGCCCAGATGTGGCTTTACGGACTGCCTTGGCAGCCCACCACCGCCCCACTCCCGGTGGTTTCACCCACGGCTTCGCCAGCGCCGCCTTCGCCCACCCTGGCGGCAGCGCTCCGCGCGACGGCCAGCCCGACTTTCACGACAACCGCCCCGCCCACCCTCTCCCCAACCGCAACACCCACTGCACTTCCCTCCCCCACGCCCTCGGCCACGGCGGTGCTAGTGACCCAATTCACCCTGACCCCCGTCGCCCAACCCACCCCCTTTGGGCAAAGCGGCGCGATCGCCTTCGCCTCCACCCGCAGCGGGCTGGCGCAAATCTGGCTTTACGACATCGCCAACCAGACCTTCCGCCCGCTGACCAACGAACCGGACGGGGCCTGCCAGCCGGCCTGGTCGCCCGACGGGCAACGTCTGGCCTTCATCACCCCGTGCACGCGCAACCAGGTGCGTTACGAAAACGCCCGCATCATGCTGCTCGACCTGCAAAGCGGAACGATGGAGGTGCTGGTGCCGCCCAGCCAGGGGGATTACGACCCCGCCTGGTCGCCCGACGGCAACTTCCTGGCCTTCACCTCCCTGCGCGACGGCCATCCCCAAATCTACCTCTACAACCTGAAAACGCAATCGCTCACCAACTTATCGCAAAATGCGTACGACGACTTCATGCCCGCCTGGTCGCCCGACGGCGCCCAACTGGCTTTCATTTCCACCCGCCAAGGCGTCTATCGCATCTACCTGATGCCCCCCAGCGGGCAGCCCCAACAAGGCTTCTCGCGCAGCGGCAACAAACGCAACCTGCACCCCACCTGGTCGCCGGACGGCGTTTACCTGCTCTACTCCCAGACGCCCTCTCAGGGCATCCCCATGCTGGTGAGCGCGCCCCTGGCGGAGCAGGGGCTGGTGGAGCATTCCCTGAACCCGGCCCTGGGCATTGCCATGGCCGACCCGGCCTACTCCCCCGACGGGCGCTGGCTGGCGGTGGAAGGCTGGCAGGGCGCCGAAGCGCACGACCTGTACCTGCTTTCCTCCAACGGACAAACCCTGCGCCAGATCACCGCCGACGAGGCCCTGGACTTCGATCCGGCCTGGCGGCCCAAGCCCACACCTTGACCCTGGCCAGCCGCACCTTCCGGGCCTGCGAGGAGCGTTCGCAGGCCCTTTTTGCGCCGATGGTATAATCCCTTCACCCTTTCCCAAGCCCTTCAGGAGGCGTTTTGCCTTATGCTGGACAAACTGGCCGGAATCGAAAAGCGTTTTGCCGAAATCGAAGAGGAACTCAACCAGGTAGGCGACGACTACAAACAGGCGGCCGCACTGGCCAAAGAACGCGCCGACCTGGAACCTATCGTCCAGAAGGCGCGGGAATACCGCCAGGCGCTCCAGCGGTTGGAAGAAGCCCGCCTTATCCTGGACGAAGCCGACGACGCCGAACTGCGCGAGTTGGCCAAGGCGGAAATCGACGAACTGGAATCCCAAATCGAGCGCCTAGAACAGGAGATCAAGCGCCTGTTGCTCCCCAAAGACCCCCGCGACGAGCGCAATGTCATCATGGAGATCCGCGCCGGGACGGGCGGCGAGGAGGCAGCGCTGTTCGCCGCCGACCTGTTCCGCATGTACACCCGCTACGCCGAGCGCCAGGGATGGAAGGTGGAGGTACTTTCCACCAACGAGACCGGCCTGGGCGGCTACAAGGAAATCGTCTTCCTCATCAAAGGCAAAGGCGCCTACTCGCGGCTGAAGTACGAATCGGGCGTGCACCGCGTGCAGCGCATCCCGGTCACCGAATCCCAGGGGCGCATCCACACCTCCACGGCCACGGTGGCCGTCCTGGCCGAGGTGGAGGATGTGGAGATTGACATCCCCGACAAAGACGTCAAAATCGAGGTGTACAAATCGGGGGGTGCGGGTGGCCAGCATGTGCAGAAGAACGCCACCGCGGTGCGCATCACCCACCTGCCCACGGGCATCGTGGTGCAGTGCCAGGACGAACGCTCGCAGTTGCAAAACAAACAGCGCGCCATGAGCATCCTGCGGGCGCGGTTGTACGAATTGGAGGAGCAAAAACGCCGCGCCGAGGTGGACGCTGCCCGCCGCGCGCAAGTGGGCACCGGCGAACGCTCGGAAAAAATCCGCACCTACAACTTCCCCCAGTCGCGCGTCACCGACCATCGCATCAATCTGAGCATCTACAACCTGGACGCCGTGCTGGACGGCGATCTGGACCCCTTCATCGACGAACTGGCCACCCGGGAAGAAGCCGAGCGTCTGGCCGCCCTGGAAGCGTGAAGCAGCCGCTGGACCGACCTCACCCCACCCCCGGCGAAGGCCTCTCCTGAGCGTAGGGCGTAGCCCGAAGTCGAGGGGCGGGCCGGAGCCGGGGGAGAGGGGAGAGGTGAGGTTGCTTCAATCCCCCTGAGACATGCCCCAACCCCAAACCCTCTCCCACGCCCTGAACCTGGCCCGTGGGGTCCTGGCACCCCACAGCGACACGGCGGCCATCGATGCCCAGACCCTGCTGGCCCACCTCACCGGCCGGAGCCGCGCCTGGGTACTGGCCCATCCCGAAGCCCTCCTGGACGAAAGCCAGACGGTTCGCCTGCACCAGGCCCTGCAACGCCTGGCGCGCGGCGAGCCGCTGCCTTATGTGCTGGGCCAGTGGGAATTCTTCGGTCGTTCCTTCGTGGTCACCCCGGCCGTGCTCATCCCGCGGCCCGAGACGGAACTGCTGGTCGAGGCGGCGCTGGACTGGCTGCGTGCTCATCCCGGCTCCCGACGCGTGGTCGATGTGGGCACCGGCTCCGGTTGCATCGCCGTCTCTCTGGCGGCCGAAGTGGACGAGGTTCAAATAGTGGCCATCGACCAGTCGGCGGCGGCGCTGGAAGTGGCCCGGCGTAACGCCCAGCGTCACGGGGTGACCCGGCGCCTGCGCTGGATACAGGCCGACCTGCTGGCCCCTTTTGCCGGGCCCTGGGATGTGGTATGCGCCAACCTGCCCTACATCCCTTCCGCACAACTGGCCCGCCTGCCCGTAGCACGCTTTGAGCCCCGGCTGGCGCTGGACGGCGGCCCCGACGGCCTGCATCTGGTGCGCCGTCTGCTCCGTCAGGCCCGCGTGCAAATAGCTTCCCCCGGAGCGTTGTTTCTGGAAATCGGCGCCGGGCAAGGCCCCCTCGCGGCCCAGACGGCCCGACGCCTCTTTCCCGAAGCCTATGTGGAGGTCCGCCCCGACCTCGCCGGGCATCCCCGCCTGCTTTGTCTCTTTTTGACCTGACTTCTTATCAAACTTTCACAGGGTTTTCAGGTTTTTTTAGCCCAAACCCGTTACACTAAAGATGACTCTCCATTGCACCCACCTCCTTGCCTCATCAGGCCCGCGTTGGTTTCTCCGCCCAACGCGGGCCTGATCTTTTCCGCCAACGGGGGGCAGGATTTTCACCGTATAATGGGGGAGCCTGAATCCCCCCTGGGGGAATCGGTGCCATCCCCAAGTCCGGAGAGAACAATGAGTCTGGCAGCCTTTTTCCGCCCGCGAGGCGTGGTGGTCATCGGCGCCTCGACCAATCCGGTAGGTCTGGGTTATGGTGTGGCCCGCAACCTGGTCGAGGGCGGCTTTCCCGGCGCGGTGCACCTGGTCAACCCCAAAGGCGGGACGTTGTTCGGCAAGCCGCTCTACCGCAGCGTGGCCGAGGTGCCCGACCCGGTCGATCTGGCGGTGATCATCGTGCCCGCCCCGGCCACGCCCCAGGTGCTGGAAGCCTGCGGCCAGCGCGGCATCCGGGCCGCCATCGTCGCCGCCGGGGGATTCCGCGAGGCAGGCGAATCCGGCGCCCGCCTGGAAGAGCAGGTGGTGGCGGTCGCCCGTCGTTACGGCATCCGGCTCATTGGGCCCAACTGCATCGGCGTCATTGACACCCACCTGCCCCTCAATACCACCTTCCTGGCCCCACCTCCGCCTCCCCAGGGGGAGATGGCGTTTCTCTCTCACTCGGGGGCCCTGGCCGCCGCGGTCATCGACTGGCTACAAGGCCAGGGGATGGGCTTCTCACGGCTGGTCAGTCTGGGCAACCAGGCTGATGTATCGGAGACAGAGATGTTACCTTTAGTGGCCGCCGACCCGCACACGCGCGTGGTGACCATGTACCTGGAAAGCGTGGCTGATGGGCGGCGATTCGTGGAGACCGCCCGGCAGGCGAGCCTTCAGAAGCCGCTGGTGGCCCTCAAGGTGGGGCGCTACGAGGCCGGGCA
>DUEP01000096.1 GCA_011176535.1 Anaerolineae bacterium
GTAGGTGAGACGGTAGGTGACCGTGTCGCCGGGCTTGACCTCCACCGGCGCGGTGAAGGAGGTGCTGCCGTTGACCGCGTAGATGCTTTTCGTCAGCGCGCCGCGGGGGATCTGCGCCGAGGCGGTGCTGGTGTCGGCCTCGCTCTGGCCGGTGGGGGTGCTGGCGTCGCTCACCTGGAGCAGGTCGCCGATGATGGTCACATCGTCGGTGAGAGTGTCGCCCTGGTCCACACTGGGGTCGCCGGAGGGGTAGTCATCGCTGAAGTTTTGCTGGACCACGGTGCGGAAGGTGATGGTGCCGGTGGTGGGGCCGTCGTCGTAGGCGTTGCAATCAGGGTCGCCGCCGCTGGTGCCGCTGGGGGGTACGCAACCGCCGATGAGGCGGCCATCCTGACCGCGGGTGACCAGTTCGTTGGAGACCCGGAAGGTGAGGGTGGTGGTGCCGGTGTTGGGCAAAGTCGTGTTGTCGATGGTGCACTCCGCGCCTGGAGTGCCCGTATAGTCACAGGCCACATCGTAGTTGGCCGTGGCTATGGCTGCGGCGGCCAGGGTGTAGCCATTGCCGTTTACCTGCAGGGTGGGCGTGAAGGTGGCGTCCAGCCGCTGGCCGTCGGAAATCACATCTTGAAGCACCACATTTTGGAAGGCGAAGAAATCCGACACCTGGAAGGTCAGGGTGTATTCCAGCACATCGTCGGGGGAGTAGCCCGGGGCGCCGTTGTCCTGCACCAGGGTGACGGTCTTCTGGACGGCGATGGACTTGTCTGTCAGGGTGTGTTCGCAGCCGGATGGGTCTTCGGTGAACGAGGTGGTGTTGTCGCGGGTATCTGTTGGCGTCCAGGAGCCGCTGGCCTTGGCGTTGTTGCAGGAAGAGGCATCGTCGCCGGTAGTGGAGTCGATGACCCGGGCGTTGCTGGCATCGCGCAGGGGGATGTAGAAGGCGAAAGTCATGCTCACCGTGCCGCTGACGGTGCCGAAGTTGCAGGAGAGGGTGCCGCCGGGAGCGGAGGTGGAAGGCGTGGTGCAGGTGGCCCCGGCCGGACTGGTGCTCACCACGGAGACAAACTGCATATTGTCGGGAAGGGTGTCGACGAGGGTGAAGTTGTCCACTGTCTGGCCGGGCGCGATTTCCGCGGTCACCGTGTACTGCCGGGGGAAGTTGGGGCCGCTGGCCGTTTCGTCTTCGGAGACGCTGTAGGCTTTGGAGAGGGTGAGCAGGATGGGGGTGACCGAGGCGCTCGTCCAGGGGCTCAGGGTTGGGCTGGGGTCGTCGCCGCAGCACCAGTCGTCCAGGGGGGTGCTGCCGAACTGGTAGCCGCCGCGGGCCCGGACGGTGAGCGGGGTGTTCAAATCAGCCAGGTCGCTCATCGTCGCCGTGACCTGCACGGTGGCTGGGGGCTGGTCCGGGGTGAACGAGCCGAAGGGCAGGCGTAGAGCCACGAAGGTATCCCCGGCTGTTAGTCCACAGACTTGAATGGCCGAGCCGGTGTCGTCCACGATGTAGGGATGGGTGACACAGCGTGAGGAGGGCACGGTAAGCACGGTGGCTTCCACCGTAGTACCCAAATAGGGCGGCGCTGACAAAGGCAATACCGTCAGGGTCGGGCGCGCCGTCCGCGCCGTTGGTGGGGAGGACGAGGTCGATGATGGGGCCGTAACCTGGCGCGGTGTCGGTGTTGTCGAAGGTCACGGTGAAGGTGAACGTTTCCCCAATAAACACCGATGCTGGCACATCTAATGAAACGGCCGGCGCCGTGACGAAGGAGGGGCGTTCAGCAGGGGCGGCCTGGGCCTGTGGAGGGCTTTCGATGGGTTGGCCGAGGGCCCAGAAGAGGGGGAAGGTCAGCGCGGCGACCAGGAGCCGCAGCCAGAACCGGGGACGAGGAGGTGCAAACCGTTTTGCCATCATACCTCCCAGTAAATGAAGGGGACTTTTATGGAATTGGGAAAAGCCTCGGGTGGTTCAGGTGCTTTTCCCCATATCCTGTGAAACAAGAGCGGGTGTTCTTCAGGCAAGCACTTGGGGGATGAGAAGTCTGGAATGAGAATTAGATAAAAAATTATACCATGATTGACGGGATTTGAGGAACGAGACCGCTGAACGTGAACAGCCAATCAGGCGTGGGCTGGCGCTGCCTGGCCTGGCCTGCCGCCGTTGTCCCGTTGGGGTTTTTGTGGTATCGTTGCCAGGTAACCCTTTGTCTCCTACCATAGCTACAGCAGGATGGCGCCCATGTCAAACGCCGTGGATACAGCCTTTGCTACGCTAATGGGCCTGGTCGGTCGCTACTCCCCCAGTGGCCAGGAAGAAGAAGCCGTGGCCTTTCTGGTGCGGCGCTTTGCCGAGTTAGGCTATACCCATGCTTATCGTGATGCGGCGGGCAACGCCGTGAGTGTGATGGGCGAGGGGCCGCGCCAGATTGTGCTCCTGGGCCACGTCGACACCGTGCCCGGCGAGATTCCTGTGCGGGTGGAGACGTTACCCGGAGAGGGTGAGGTGCTTTTCGGTCGGGGCTCGGTGGACGCCAAAGGCCCCCTGGCGGCCTTCACCGACGCCGTGGCCGCCGTCGGCCCCCGTCCGGGGTGGCAGTTCGTGGTCATCGGTGCAGTGGACGAGGAGCGGGAGTCGCGCGGCGCGCGCTTTGTGGCCCAACAGGAGGGGTACCGCCCGGCCTTTGCCATCATCGGCGAGCCCAGCCGCTGGCACCGCGTGACCCTGGGCTACAAGGGCAGCGCCTGGGCCAGGGTGCGGGTCACCCGTTCCCTGGCGCACACGGCGGCCCGCGAGGAAAGCGCGGCCGAGGCGGCCGTGGCGGCTTGGCTGCGGGTGCGTCAGATGGCGGAGACCTTCAACACAGAGCGCCCGCGTGCCTTCGAGCAACTCCAGCCCACTCTGCGCGGGCTGGCCTCGGGGGGCGATGGCTTTACCGAGTGGGCCGAACTCACCGTGGGGTGCCGCCTTCCGCTGGATGTTCCCCCTGACGACTGGTACGCGCGGCTGCGGGAGGCGCTCCCCGACGCCGAGGTGCAGCCGCAAGGTTATCCGATTCCGGCTTATGTGAGCGACAAACGGAACGCCCTGGTGCGGGCCTTTCTGCAGGCCATTCGGGCCGTGGGGGGGCGGCCGGGGTTCGTGCGCAAAACGGGCACGGCGGATCTCAACATCGTGGCGCCGGTGTGGGGCTGCCCGGCCGTGGCTTACGGGCCGGGCGACAGCCGCCTGGACCACACGCCGGAGGAACACCTGCCGTTGGAGGAATACGCGCGGGCGGTGGCAGTGCTGCGTGAAGTGTTGGTCCGCCTGACAAAGGAATCGGCCTCGGGAAAAGCGTTTTAGGAGGAGGCTCCGGTGAGCCAGCAGATCGTGAGCGTTCCTTCGAAGGCCTTGAATTTGGGGGTCGCCGGTTAACAGCGGAGCCCCCATCTCCTGGGCCAGGGCGGCCGCAAAAGCGTCGGCCAGGGCGATAGGAAAGCGGGCTTTGGGATGGGCTGCCGCCAGCACCCGCGGCAAGGTGGCTTCGTAGAGCGCAAGCGGGCCTGCTTGCAAGAAGGCCAACACCTGCGCAGCGCGTGCCAGGCCGTGACGCCGCTCGACGATGTAGAGCACTTCACCCAGGTTGATCGTGCTGAGGGCTAACCGGCCTCGGCCGGCTTGGGCACGCTGAAGCCATGTTTTCACCGCGTCGCCACCGGGTTCGCCGCGAAGAAAGGCCAGGATGGCAAAACTGTCCAGAACCAGCGTGTTGACCCTCATCCTTCTTCCCCAAAAGATTCCCCGTGGGCCTGTTCCTCGCGGTGTGCTGCCAACAGGTCTTCGGTGAGGGAAGGCTCCTCTGCCAGGAGCCCGTGCATGGTTTCAATGGGCTGCTCCGGCGGCGGTACCAGCGCCAGCATTCCGCCGTATTCCACAAAGGCGACGCGCGTGCCTGGGTGGAAAAGTCAATCTTGCTATGGCCGAGCAGGACTTGCACTCCCAGACTTGTTTGATTGATGTGACCGAGAGACTCACCGGGAGCGCCGCTTCTCGTTTGTCTTTCCTGTCAGGGCAAGAAAGGTCGAAGGAGACAACCATGCTTTCTCAAACCCTGTGGGTGACCGGCGTGCTCTTCCTGGCCGCGCTGACCCAGAGTGCCACCGGCTTTGGGCTGGCGTTGGTCTCCATGCCTTTGCTTAGCCTGCGCCTGCCTTTGCCCCAGGCGACCGCGTTGGTGGCCACGGTCAGTATGGCCGTTGAAATTGCCATCTTGTGGCGTTACTGGAAGCATCTCCGGTGGGGGCCGGTGATCCGCCTGGTGCTGGCTTCCCTGGCGGGAATCCCCGTCGGGGTGACGCTTTTGCGGCGCTGGCCCGAACGCTGGTTGTTGGCCGGGCTGGGTGTGGTGCTGGCTGGCTACGCGTTGTACGCCTTGCTGGGATGGCGGCTGCCCCGTCTGCAGGCCCGCTTCTGGCCCTGGCTGATGGGCTTCCTGGCAGGGGCGTTGGGCGGGGCGTACAACACCTCCGGGCCGCCGGTCATCCTTTACGGTCATGCCCAGGAGTGGCCCCCCGCGGCGTTCAAGGCCAATCTGCAGGCGTTCTTTCTGAGCAGCAGCACGGCGGTCTTCCTCGCCCATCTTGTGGCCGGACATATCGGCCCGGCCACCTGGCTGCGCGCGGCCTGGGCTGTGCCAGGCCTGGTCCTAGGCCTGTGGGCCGGAGGACGGCTGGATGCGCATCTTTCCCCCGCCCGGTTTCGCCGGCTGGTGCTGGTGGCCTTACTTCTCCTGGGCGGGCGGATGCTCTGGGTTTCCTTGGGCGCGGGATAGCGGCGCCCAAGGCAGGAGGCTCATGGAGACGCTGACCGGCGCTGTGGAGCGCATCACTTTTCACAACGCGGAGAACGGTTACACCGTGCTTCGGTTGCGGCCCGACCGCCGGGTGCCCGGCCTTTCCCGTGAAGGTCTGGTGACCGTGGTGGGGCATTTGCCCGATCTCACCCCCGGCGAATCGGTGACGCTGAGGGGGCGCTGGAAGCAGCATCCTCGCTTTGGTCTGCAGTTCGTGGCCGAGGAATGCGAGCGGGTGCTCCCGGCCACGGCGGAGGGCATTCGCCGGTATCTGGGCTCGGGCCTGGTGCGCGGTATTGGGCCGCGGCTGGCCGAGCGCATCGTGGCCCATTTTGGCGCCGATACCCTGCGCGTGCTCGACGAGCAGCCCCATCGCCTGCGTGAGGTGCCGGCCATCGGCCCCAAACGGGCGGCGGCCCTGGTGCAGGCCTGGCAGGAGCAGAAGGCCATCCAGCGCATCATGCTCTTTCTCCACGACCAGGGCATCTCCACCGGGCTGGCCGTCAAAATCTACAAGACCTACGGCGAGCAGGCCGTGGAGGTGGTGCGCGAGGACCCCTACCGTCTGGCGCGCGACATCCGGGGCGTGGGCTTCCAAACAGCCGACAAGGTGGCCCAGGCCATGGGACTGCCGGCCAATCACCCTTCGCGGCTGGCCGCCGGGCTGGGTTACGCCTTGCAGGAGGCCGTGCGCGAGGGCCATGTGTACCTGCCGCGCGACGAACTGTTGCGCATAGCCAAAGATTTGCTGGGGGTCGAGGATGGGGACGCCTTAGACCCGATGTTGACGACCCTGACCCAGGAGGGAGAACTTATCCTGGAGGAAGTGGCCCCTCCCCCGGGGTCCGGCGAGGGGACCTCCTCGGGGGACGCTGACCCCTCAAAGGGAGAGCGCATCCCTGGGGTGTATCTCCTGCCCCTGTACACGGCCGAACGGGGCCTGGCCGAGCGCCTTTGGACCTTGCTGACCGCTCCTTCGCGGTTGCCTGCCGCGCTCCGGTTTTCCGGGGAGGGGTTGACGCCCACACAGCAACAAGCCGTGCGCCAGGCGCTGCGGAGCCCGGTGAGCATCCTGACCGGCGGCCCCGGCACGGGCAAGACGACCACGGTGCGGGCGCTCATCGGGGCTCTAGAGCGGGCCGGGGTGTCCTATGTCCTGGCCGCGCCCACAGGCCGGGCGGCGAAGCGCCTGACCGAGGCCACGGAGCGCGAGGCCTTTACGGTGCATCGGCTGTTGGGCTATCAGCCGGGCACGGGGTTTCGCCACGGACCGGAGAACCCGCTTCCCCCCCAGGTCGTGGTGGTGGACGAGGCCTCCATGCTGGACCTGCTGCTGGCCTACTTCCTGGTGGGGGCGGTGCAGCCCGGGGCGCATCTGTTGCTGGTGGGGGATGTGGACCAGTTGCCGTCGGTGGGGCCGGGGGATGTGTTGCGCCATCTCATCGCTTCGGGCCAGGTGCCGGTAACGTGCTTAGAGACTATCTTTCGTCAGGCCGCGGGGTCGTACATCATCACCAACGCCCATCTCATCAACCGCGGCGAGATGCCGTTGTTCCCCAAAGACGCGGAGGACTTCTTTTTATTCCCCGCGGCGACCCCTGAGGAGGCGGCCCGGTGGGTGGTGGAGGTGACGGCGGACCGCATCCCGCGCAAATTCGGCCTGGACCCGCTCACGGAGATTCAGGTCATCGCGCCGATGTACCGCGGCCCGGCCGGGGTGCACGCCCTCAACGCGGCGCTGCAACGGGCGCTCAATCCCCCAGCGGCCGACAGGTCCGAGGTGCTGCTTTTCGGGCAGATGTTTCGCCTGGGTGACCGGGTGATGCAGGTGGAGAACAACTATAATTACGAAGTGTTCAACGGCGACCTGGGCATCATCACCGAGATCGACCGCGCGCGCCAGACGCTGACGGTGGACTTCGGCACCCATCGGGTGCGTTACGCCTGGAGCGAGGCGGACCAGATCGTGCTGGCCTACGCGATTTCGGTGCACAAGAGTCAGGGGGCGGAGTTCCCAGCGGTGGTCATCCCGCTGGTGACGCAGCACTACATGATGCTGCGGCGCAACCTGCTCTACACGGCGGTGACGCGGGCGCAGCGGTTGTGCGTGCTGGTGGGGCAGCGCAAGGCCATCGCCATCGCCGTGCGCGACGCCCGCACCCGCGCCCGCTACTCGGCCCTGGCCTGGCAGCTGGGGACGGGGTAACGGGGGAGAAAAGGGTTTCTCGCCATGGCTCCGACCCGGGAGCCTATTTCAATTTAGTAAATAGACATAAAAATACCCACTGGGCTGTACCAAGCTCCTCAAAGGAGAAGAGAA
>DUEP01000097.1 GCA_011176535.1 Anaerolineae bacterium
ACAAGGATGGGTGTTTTATTAGGTAAGGAGTTCCATCGGGAGAAAGCAAAGGTACACCTGACCTAACTCCTTTCGGTCACTGCGACCCTCAGCGTGCCATCGAACATACCCGCCAGAATTCTACCGGCTTCAGCACCTTTAGCAACTCTTCCTGTGAGTAGCCGGTCTCAAGGGCCGCTTCATCCAAGGTGAGGAAATGGAAGGGGGAGGCGGTTTGAGTAATGGGGAGCGTGGCCATGGAGGGCTCCTGAACGGAATAACAAACACCCACGGACTTCGCCGTGGGTGTATTACGGGCAGTGCGGGGCAAAACCCGCGCTTCTGATGCCCCCACCGCGACTCGAACGCGGGTCTTCGGCTCCGGAGGCCGACGCTCTATCCACTGAGCTATGGGGGCCTTAGGTTGGTCGTTGCGCTATGATTATACCAATCGCCGGGTAATCGGGCAAGAGCCGGAGAGATGTTATAATCCAAAAGTCAACCTTGCCCCAAGGATAGTGAACCCATGCCTCACGAATATACTCCGCTGGAACGCGTCCGTTTGGAGAAAATTCAGCGCCTGCGCGAGATGGGGATTGAGCCTTATCCCCCGCGGGCCGAGCGCACGCATACCACCCAGGAGGCCATCGCAGCCTACCAGCAGGCCGAAACCGAGGGCCGCGAGGCCCCCGTTCGGGTGACCGTGGCTGGCCGTCTGCGTTCCATGCGCCCTATGGGCAAGATCACCTTTGCCCACATCGAGGATGGCGAAGGGCGTCTGCAACTGTTCTTCCGCGCCAACGACATCGGCACAGAGCAACTCAAGTTTTTCAACAAGCAGTTCGACCTGGGCGACTTCATCCAGGCCTCGGGCGAGATGTTCCGCACCCGCACCGGTGAAATCACCCTGCATGTCCGGGAATTCAAGATGCTCGCCAAGGCCATCACGCCGTTGCCGCCGGCCAAGGATGAAGTGGCCGAAGACGGCACCGTCATCCGCCACGCCATCCTTTCGGACCCCGAGACCCGCTATCGCCAGCGTTATGCCGATCTGGCGGTCAACCCCCAGGTGCGGGAGATTTTCCGCACCCGGGCGCGTATTGTGCGTGCCTTGCGTGAGTTTTTGGAGGAGCACGGTTTTCTGGAAGTGGAGACCCCTATCCTGCAGCCGGTGTACGGCGGCGCGGCGGCCCGGCCCTTCATCACTTATCACAACCAACTCAAACAGACCCTCTATCTGCGCATCTCCTTTGAATTGTACCTCAAGCGGCTGCTGGTGGGGATGTTCGAAAAGGTGTACGAGATTGGCCGCGATTTCCGTAACGAAGGCATTTCCTTCAAGCACAACCCCGAGTTCACCCAACTGGAGTTTTACTGGGCCTATGCGGATTACGAAAAGGTGATGGCCTTCACCGAGGAAATGCTGGCCTATGTGGCCGACCGGGTGTTGGGTCGGCGCACCTTCACTTACCAGGGCCACGAGATCAGCCTGGAACCGCCCTGGAAGCGCATCTCGGTGCGTGACGCCATTCTGGAAGCCACGGGCATTGATATCAACGCCTGCCCCACCGCCGAGGGCCTGGCCGCTGCCATGCGGGCCAAGGGGTTGGAGCCAAAACCCGAGGCACCTCGGGGCAAACTGATTGACGGCCTCATCGGGGATTTCGTGGAGCCCAATCTGATCCAGCCGACCTTCTTGTACGACTATCCTCGCGATATCTCTCCCCTGGCTAAAGCCAAACTGGACGATCCCAACACGGTGGAGCGTTTCGAGGGTTTTATCGGGGGCATGGAGTTGTGCAACGCCTTTACCGAATTGAACGATCCGCCGGATCAGGAAGCCCGCTTCCTGGAAATGGGCCGCACCTACGAAAAAGACGACGAGGAGCGGCATCCCATGGATGAGGATTACCTGCGTGCGATGCGCTACGGCATGCCGCCCAACGGGGGCTTTGGGATGGGCATCGATCGGCTGACCATGCTGTTCACGGATCAGCACAGCATTCGGGAGGTCATTTTGTTCCCCCATTTGCGCAGCAAGGACGAGGATTGAGCCGGAGGCCCCTTTTTGGGAGGCAGCGGAATGATGGAAAGCAAGGAGGAAAGCCGAGAGCATATGGCGCAGGCGTGGCAGGAGGTAGCCGCCTGGCTTAACCGTCTGCCACCGGAGCGGCGTGCGGCGTTGAAGGAGCGCATCCGTCACTTCAACCATGACCTGGGCGACCGGGTAGGGCTTGTACGCTCCGCGGAGGCGTTGCTGCGCCGCGATGCGCAGGAATCGCAAGCGGGATGCGACCCCGAACTGCTGGATATCATTCGCGACGCGGCCAGCGATTTGTACGCCCTTTTGCAGATGCTGCGCGCCTTTGCCCAAAGCATTGAGGGTTGAACGGCGCGGGGCCTCGCGTTCGCTTTACGTTTTTGAGGTGAAGCCATGCACGCCACCCATCGTGAGCGTATTCTGGTGGTCTCCGGCGATCCTGAGGTGGTCAACCTCATCGCTCGCCAGAGCCTGCAGCCGTTGCATTATCATGTCCAGGTGGCGCAGAGCGCCGGGGAGGCGTTTCAGGCGTTGGCCAAGTTTGCCCCCGACCTCATCCTGGCCGATCTGGATTTGCCGGACCTGAGCGCGAAGGACTTTCTGGCCGCGTTGCGTTCGCAACGGCGGGAGACCCCGGTGGTGGTCGTGGCGCCCGAAAAACGGGAGCGGGACATCATCCAGAGTTTCCGTTTGGGGGCCATGGACTATCTTGGCCTGCCGGCCAAGGAAACCGAAGTTGTGGCCGTGGTGGAGCGGGCCCTCAAGGCGGTGCGGGAACGGCGCGAGCGGGAATATCTGGCGCGACGCCTGGAGCAAACCAACCAGGCCCTGCGCCGTCGTCTGGGCGAACTGGACCTGCTCTTTCGCCTGGCCAAGGAACTGACCAGCGTGAGCGGGGCCAAGGCCCTCTATCAGCACCTGGTGGATCAGGCGTGTGAGGGCCTGGGGGCCGATGTAGGCTGGCTGGTGTTTCGCGAAGAGAAATCCTTCCGCCTGGTGGCCCATCGCAATGTGTCCAAAACCTGGGTGCAACGCGCAGCCCATCAGTGGGACGATGGCCTCTCTTCGTTGGTGGCCTTTTCGGGGGAGCCGTTGAACATTCATGGAGAGCCGTTGAAGCGCTTCAAGGCGGCGCATTTGGGCCAGGCGGCCTTAGTGGCCCCTGTGCGGGTCAAGGAACGCACCATCGCCGTGCTGGGCGTGGCCCGGAAGGCGTTGAAGCCTTTTGCCACCTCGGATCAGGCCCTTCTCCAGGCCATCGCCGATCTGGCCGCGATTTCGCTGGTCAACCTGGAGTTGTTCCGCGCGTTGGACGAGCGAGCGAAACATTTCCAGCGTCTGGCCCGGGCGGCGCAGCGGGCCGAGCAATTGAAAAGCGCGATTTTGCAGAACCTGGCGCATGAGTTGCGCGCGCCCTTAGGGGTGGCCATTGGGTATGTGGATATGCTGGCAACGGGCCAGATGGGAAAGTTGAGCGTGGAACAACGAGAGGCCCTGGATACCGTCAAGCAAAAGTTGAACCGGCTGGATGAAGCAGTCAATTCCTTGCTTTCCCTGGGCAGCACGCTGGCCCCAGAACGCATGGAAGGGGTCAATTTGAGCAAAGTGGTGCAAGCCGCTGCGGAGATGCAGCGCCCCCGGATGAAGGAGAAGGGGCTGTCCTTCACGATTCATTTGCCGGAGGCCCCCGTAGTGGTTTACGGGGATGCCCGCTTCCTGGGCAAGATGTTGGCGCACCTGCTGGACAAGGCTTTCAAGTTCACGCCCAAAGGGGGATCGGTCACCGTGGCGCTGGAAGAGCGGGATGGCCATGCGTTGCTGAAGGTGCAGGATACGGGCGTGGGCATACCCAAAGAGGCGCTGTCGCGCATCTTCGAGCCTTTCTATCAGGCCGACCAGAGCACGGCCCGGCGGTTTGGCGGGCTGGGATTGGGGCTGGCGGTGGTGAAGGAAATCGTGCAGGTGCACAACGGGCGGGTGTGGGCCGAGAGCGAACCCGGCCAGGGGACGACGGTTTGGGTTCGCTTCCCCCTGATGGATGCGGATCAGGGACAAGGGGGGATGTGAATGCCGCTCCGTGTACGGCTCCTGCTGCGGGATGCGGAAGAGGCTCAACGGCTGGCCAGGGAAGTGTTGCTGCCCGCAGGGTTTGAGGTCCTTCCGGAGGAGCAGGGTTTGTCATCTTCCGCGGATGTGGTGGTGGTGGACCCGGAGCACCCGGCCGCCTTGTCGTTGGAAGACCCGTTCCCCGCGGTGGTGGGTTATCTGGCACGGAGGGAGGATGCCGCATGGCGCCGTGTCCTGGCCCTGGGGGCCGTGGGTGTATTGACCCGGGATTGGACCGTGGAGGAGGCCCGGGAGATTTTCCATCGGGCGGCCCGGCGATTGGCCCGCTGGCATGAGGTGTGGCGGAGCGAAGCGAGGCGCTGGCTGCGGAAGCAGCCCTGGCTATATCTGTTCGAGCAGCTGCCGGTGGGGCTGTTGATGCTCGACCCGGCCGACGAGGTGATCTGGGCCAACGCTGCGGCGGCGCGCTGGCTACATTGCGAGGAGCAGGAGGGGCGCTGGCGTTGTGCGCCTTTCTCGGTGGAAGTGCAGGCGTGCCTGACTCAGGCCCGGCGTCAATCCCCGGCTGAGGGGGAGGCGGTGTTGCCCGAAAGCGGGCAGATGCTCTCGCTGGTGGCCGTGGCCGGGGAACAACATAACGGGGTGCTGCTCTTTTTGCAGGATGTGACCACGCTCAAGGTCATGGAGGCCCAGCGGGTGCAGTTGATCCAGAACCTTTCCCTGCAGTTGCGCTCCCCGTTGACGGCCGTTTTGGGCTATGCCGAGTTATTGGAGCATGTGGGACCGCTCAACGAGGCTCAACAGCAGTTTGTCCAGCGCATCGGGCAAAGTGTGCGCACCATGGTGGATGCGCTGGAAAAACTGCTGGAAATCACGCGCATCGAGTCGGGCGTGGACACGGCCTGGGAGGTGGTCCCTCTGGCCGTGTTGTTGCGTTATACCATCGAGGCTATGCGTCCCCGGGCGGAGGACCGGGGTGTGCGCTTTGAGGTGCGCCTGCTGGAGTCGCTGCCCGCGGTGCAGGGACCGCCAGCCCGGCTGCGCTATGTTTTTGACCATCTGGTGGGCGATGCCATCCGCTACACGCCGGAGGGCGGCACGGTGACGCTGGAGGCTGAGGTGGCCGAGCAACAGGCCATTGTGCGGGTGAAGGATACAGGGGTGGGCATTCCCCAGGAAAGTCTGCCCCACATTTTCAAGAAGTTCTACCGGGCCCCCAATGTGGCCACCCGATTCCCGGGGAGCGGTTTGGGTCTCAGTCTGGTGCGCTCGGTGGTGGACCAGGTCGGGGGACGGATCTGGGTCGAGTCGCAGGAGGGCCAGGGCACGACCTTCACCGTGGTCTTGCCGGTGGCCGCACCGGGTCAGGGGGACTGAAAACAACACGACGGGCGCTTCAGGCCCGTCGTGTTCCAAAGCGGCCCCTTCA
The DNA here is from genome assembly GCA_011176535.1 of Anaerolineae bacterium. Taxonomy (NCBI): domain Bacteria; kingdom Bacillati; phylum Chloroflexota; class Anaerolineae; species Anaerolineae bacterium. Next base: position 5,517 of record DUEP01000097.1, read on the forward strand.
GCGGGCCTGGTTTTCGTCTTTGTAACCGTGGGGGTGGGTGCGGTGCCATTCCCAGGCGCTGGCGATGATGTCTTCCAGGCGCGGGATTTGCGGCTGCCAGCCCAGTTCGCGGCGGATTTTCTCGGCCGAGGCCACCAGGCGCGCCGGGTCGCCGGGGCGTCGGGGGGCCACCACCGCCGGGATGGGGTGGCCGGTGACTTTGCGCGCCGTCTCGATGACTTCCAGCACCGAGTAGCCCTGGCCGTTGCCGAGGTTGTAGATAAGGCGGTCGTGGTCGGCCAGGGCTTCCAGGGCCAGCAAATGGGCCTGCACCAGGTCGGCGATGTGGATGTAATCGCGGATGCAGGTGCCGTCGGGGGTCGGGTAGTCGTCCCCGAAGATGGCGATGTGGTCGCGCTGGCCCAGGGCCACCTGGAGCACCAGGGGGATGAGGTGGGACTCGTTGGGATGGGCCTCGCCCCGGTCGGGGGGGAGGGCCCCCGCGGCGTTGAAGTAGCGCAAGGCGGCGTAGTGCAGCCCGTGGGTCTGGCGATACCAGTCCAGCATCTGCTCCACGGTCAACTTGGTGAAGCCGTACACATTGGTGGGGCCCAGGGGGGCCTCTTCGCTCAACGGTTCGTCGCTGGAGGCGTACACCGCGGCCGTGGAGGAGAAGACGAAGCGGCGCACCCCGGCCTGGACGGCGGCTTCGATGAGGTGGGCGGCGTTGGTGATGTTGTTTTGCAGGTACTTGTAGGGCTGGCGCATACTTTCGCCCGCCTGAATGAAGGCGGCGAAGTGCATCACGGCGAGGTAGGGATGGCGGGCGAGGGCTTCGCGTAGCCGTTCGGTGTCGGCCAGGTCGCCCTGGATGAACTCGGCCCCGGCGGGCACGGCGGCCCGGTGGCCGGTCACCAGCGAATCGTACACCGTCACCGCGTATCCGGCCTTCAACAGCGCGTCGGCGGCGGCCGAGCCGATGTAGCCCGCGCCGCCGGTGACGAAAATGTGTCCGCGGCTCATTCGGTTTTCTCCCTGTCTACGATGGTCAGGTGGGCCAGCGAAGCGATGACCCGTTTGAGGCCCACGCTGTCAAAGAACACATCCACGATTTCGTCGCCGTCGTCCACCCGGCTGCCGATGACCATCCCGCATCCCCACTTGGGGTGCTCCACCTGCATCCCGGTGCGAAACTGGGGCTCCAGGATGGGGACCGAACCGGAGGGGGCAGAGGCGTTCCCCCAGGTGGTGGCCCGCTCCCAGGAGGTCCCGAACTCGTCCTTGAGGGGATGGTCGCCCTCCACCAGGTCGGGGGGGATGTCCTCCAGAAAGCGGGAGGGGTCGGCCGGCTCGCTGTAACCGTAGGCGGTGCGTTGTTCGGGGTAAGTGAGGTACAGGCGGTCTTTGGCGCGGGTGATGCCCACATAGAACAGGCGACGCTCCTCGGCCATGGCCTCGGCGTCCTCCAGGGAGCGGAAGTGGGGGAGCAGGCCCTCCACCAGGCCCACGATGAACACCACGCGAAATTCCAGCCCTTTGGCCGCGTGGAGGGTGAGCAGGGTGGGGGCTGCCTCGCCCTCGCGCAGGGTGTCCTGGTCGGAGATGAGGGCCAGGTCTTCGAGGAAGGCTTCCAGGCCGCGCTCCTGGTACTCCCCGGCCAGGCGGCGCAGTTCCTGGACGTTTTCCCAGCGGGAGAGGCCCTCTTCGGTGCTGTCGTTGAGGTAGGTCTGGTAACCGGTGTCGCCGAGGATGCGGTCGAGGAGTTGCAAGGGGGCCAGTTCGGGCGCGACGGTGTGCCACTGGGCGAGCCGTAGGGCAAAGGGGAGCAGGACATTGAAAACGCGGGGTTTGAAGGCTTCGCGGTAGGCTTCAGGCTCAGCGGCCAGGTCCAGCAACACCGCGCCGGGGCTGCGCCGGCGGTTGGCGGCCAGTTGTCGCAGGGTCTGCACGGTTTTCGGGCCGATGCCTCGAGGCGGGGTGTTGATCACCCGCAGCAGGCTGGCTTCGTCGGAGGGGTTGTGGGCCAGGCGCAGGTAGGCCACCAGGTCTTTGATTTCGCGCCGACCGTAGAAGCGTTGTGCCCCGACCAGGCGATAGGGCATCCCCGCGGTGAGGAAGGCCTCTTCCAGCAGGCGGGACTGGGCGTTGGTGCGGTACATGACGGCGATTTCTTCGGGCCTGGCCTGGCCGCTGGCCACCAGGTGAGCGATGGTGTGCACCACAAAGGCGGCTTCTTCGCGGTCGTTGTAGGTGCGGTGCATAGTGATTTTGGCCCCCCGGCCGCGCTGGGTGAACAGTTGCTTGCGATGCTTGTACTGCAGGGGCGCGATGACGGCCATGGCCGCGTCCAGGATGGTCTGGGTGGAACGGTAGTTTTCCTCCAGCAGGATGACGCGGGCGTTGGGGAAATCTTCCTCAAAGCGCAGCACATTGCGGTAATCGGCCCCGCGCCAACTGTAGATGGATTGGTCGATGTCGCCCACCACGAAGAGGTTGCGATGGTGGTGGGAGGCCAGCAGTTTGAGCAGTTGGTACTGGGCCGGGTTGGTGTCCTGAAATTCGTCCACCAGGATGTGCTTGAAGCGGCGGGCGTAGCGCTGGCGCACGGCCTCGTTTTCGCTCAACAGGCGTACGGCCCAGAGGAGCAGGTCGTCGAAGTCCAGGGCGTTGGACGCCAGCAGCAGTTCCTGGTAGCGCTCATAGACGCGCTGCACCACCTGGTCGCGGTAAGTGCGCACCAGGAAGTCGGGGGGCAGGAGCAGGTCGTTTTTGGCGTTGGAGATGGCGGCGTGGACGGCCTGGGGCCGGTATTGTTTGGGGTCAAGGTTGAGATCGGCCAGGGCCCGCTTGACCAGGTTGACCTGGTCGTCGGCGTCGAAGATGACGAAGTTGCTCTGGAAGGGCAGGTGGTCGGCCTCGCGGCGCAGCAGGCGGGCGCAGAAGGCGTGAAAGGTGCCCACGGTGAGGCCGTACATGCGCGTGCCCAGCAGGTTTTCCAGGCGGGCTTCCATCTCGCGGGCCGCCTTGTTGGTAAAGGTGACGGCCAGGATGTGGAAAGGCTGGACGCCCAACGCGCCGATGAGGTAAGCGATGCGGTAGGTCAATACGCGGGTCTTGCCCGATCCCGGCCCGGCCATGACTAAGGTGGGGCCAGGTGGCGTGGTGACCGCCGCCTGCTGCTGCGGGTTGAGGAGGGAAAGGAAGTCGAAAGTGGTCATAGGGTTTGAGAAAAGGGGAGCCCCTACACTTCCCCCTGCGGCGCGCCCTGAGCGAAGTCGAAGGGGCGCCGCAGGGGAGTGAGGTGGGGATCTCAGGATAGCAGGTCGAACGGATGCCCCGCCGAGACGGCCAAATTATATCCGGCCTTCAGCATCTCCTCATCGCCTCTCTCAAAGAGGGGATGCTATCCGCCAGCCTGGGCAACAGAGGGTCAGGCTGGTTTCACCGCCCAATGGATGGCGATGGTGCCAAACATGCGCCGGCGGAAGCCCACCTGGCGGAACCCGACTGCTTCGACCCGTTGGGCCAGGGCCTCGGCGGGGAGGAACTGGGTGGTGGAGTTGGGCAGGTATTGATAGGCCGCCGGATCGCCGGCAAGGACGGTGCCCAATAGGGGGATGACCAGACGAAAGTGCAGTTGGATGAAAGGCCAGAGGAGGTTGTGGCGGGGTGGTGTGGTGTCCAGGGCGACCCACCGACCTCCGGGTTTGAGCACGCGGTATTGCTCCCGCAGCGCACGGTCCAGGTCGGCCACATTGCGCAGCAGGAAGCCAGAGACCACGGCGTCGAAATGCCCGTTGGGGAAGGGCAGGTGGAGGGCGTCGGCACCGGTCCACAGGATGCGCTGGCCCCAGGGCCGTTGCCGGCCGACTTGCATCATCTCTAAGGTGAAGTCGCCCGCCACCGGTCGGCAGAGGGGTTGCTGGCGTATGGCTTCGTAAGCCAGGTCGCCGGTGCCCGCGCCCAGGTCGAGCAGGCGTTGGTGGGGTTGCAGGGCGGCCCGGTGGATGACCTCGCGCCGCCAGCGCAGGTCCTGCCCGGCGGTCATCAGGCGGTTCATCACATCATATCGCGGCGCGATGCGGGCGAACATGGCCCGCACGCGGCGGGGTTTGGCCTGAGTTGTCGAGGGGTTCATGGGCTGACAGGGTTCCTTGGTCACGAGAGGTTCTGGGGAGAAAACGGGCCGGTTCGAGGGGAACCGGCCCGCTGCAGGCAGAGACTATCGCCGTGGTCCACCGCGCGAGTCGCCTCCCTGGCGATTCCGGTTGTCCCGGCCACCGGAACGCCCGCCAGAGCGGCCCCCACCGCGGTTGCCGCCGCGGCCTCCAGAGCGCCCGCCGCGCTGGTTGCGCTTTTCGCGCGAGGCTTTGTCGTAGGCCAGGGCCTCTTCCAGGGTCCAGCCTTCCAGCACGGCCTGGCGTGAGAGGCGGATGCGGCCCAAGGGGTCGATGCCCGTCACCATGACGGTGATCTCGTCGCCCACCTTGACCACATCTTCCACCCGGCGCACCGGTTGGGTGTCTAACTGGGAGATGTGCACCATGCCGTCGGTGTTGGGGAGGATTTCCACAAAGGCACCGAAGTCGGTCACCCGCACCACGCGGCCGGTGTAGATGCGACCCACCTCGGGCGCTTCGGTGAGTTTTTCGATGCGCTCCCGGGCCTCGTTGGCGTTGTCTTCGTTGGGTGAGGCGATGAACACCCGGCCATCTTCCATGATGTCGATCTTGGTGTCCGTCTCTTCCTGGATGGCACGGATGGTCTTGCCCCCGGGGCCGATGACCGCCCCGATTTTGTCCACCGGGATCTGGACGATGATCATGCGCGGGGCGTGAGGCTTCAGCGCGGAGCGCGGTTCGGGGATCACTTCCAGCATTTTGTCCAGGATGAACAACCGGGCCTGGCGGGCCTGTTCCAGGGCCTGGGACATGATCTCGCGGGTGATGCCGGCGATCTTGATGTCCATCTGCAACGCGGTGATCCCCTCCCAGGTGCCGGCCACCTTGAAGTCCATGTCGCCCAGATGGTCTTCCATGCCCTGGATATCGGTGAGGACGGCGTAGCGGTTGCCCTCTTTGATCAGGCCCATGGCGATGCCGGCCACTGGGGCTTTGATGGGCACGCCGGTGTCCATCAGCGCCAGAGTGGAGCCGCAGACCGAGGCCATGGAGGTGGAACCGTTGGAGGAGAGCACCTCGGAGACCAAGCGCAGGGTGTAGGGGAACTCTTCCTCCGGCGGGATGACGGGCAGCAAAGCCCGTTCGGCCAGCGCGCCGTGGCCGATTTCGCGGCGGGAGGCGCCGCGCAGCGGGCGCACCTCGCCAGTGGAGAAGGGCGGGAAGTTGTAGTGGTGGATGTAGCGCTTGAACTCGGTGGGGGTCAGGGTGTCCAGTTCCTGGGCTTCCCGCGGGGTGCCCAGGGTGGCTAAGGTGAGCACCTGGGTCTCGCCTCGGGTGAAGAGGCCCGAACCGTGGGCGCGGGGGCTGATGTCCACCTCGCACCAGATGGGGCGGATGTCGGTATAGCCACGTCCGTCGGGCCGGATGCCCTGCTCCAGGATGCGCTGGCGCACCACTTGTTTGAGCACTTCCTCAAAGGCTACCTTGACCTTGAGGGCCAGGGAGGCGTCTTCTCCGCCCAGGCGCTCGATGGCCTCTTGCCGCAGACTGTCCAGGACTTCGTTGAGTTCAGCCTTGTTGTGGGGGGCTTCCAGGGCGGCGCGGATACCTTCGGTGACCAACTCGGCCACCTGGGCCTTGAGGTCTTCCTCGACCACGAAAGGCTCATATGCGCGTTTAGGTTTGCCCACCTCGGCGGCCATCTTCTCGAGGAGGTCGATGATGGGTTGCAGGGCCCGGTGGCCGAAATCCAGGGCCTCGACCATTACCTCTTCGGCCACCTCTTTGGCCCCGGCTTCTACCATGAGGATGGCCTCGCGGGTGCCGGCGATGCGCAGGTCGAGGTCGGACTGTTCCAGTTCTTGGAAGGTGGGGTTGACCACAAACTCGCCGTTGATGCGGCCCACGCGCACCGCCCCCACCGGCCCGTTCCAGGGGATGTCGGAAATCATTAGCGCGGCCGAGGCGGCGTTGATAGCCAGGATGTCGATGGGATGCACCTCATCGGCTGAGAGGGAGTAGAGGATCACCTGCACATCGTTGCGCAGGTCTTTGGGAAAGAGGGGCCGGATGGGGCGGTCTACCAGGCGGGCGGTGAGGATGGCTTCTTCGGAGGGGCGGCCTTCCCGGCGGAAGAAGGAGCCGGGGATGCGCCCACCGGCGTACATGCGCTCCTCGTAGTCCACGCGCAAGGGGAAGAAGTCAATGTCTGAGCGGGCCTCGCGGCTCATGGTGGCGGCGGCAAAGACCATGGTGCCGCCCATGCGCAGGGTGACGGCCCCGCCGGCCTGCATGGCCAGTTTGCCGGTCTCGAAGATCATGACTTGACCGCCTACGATGGCCTCAAATCGTTTGCTTGCGGGTTGCATAACTTGCCTCCAGTACCTTTCGGATGTTGCGGCCCGCCCGGTTAGGGACTGGAGCATAGCCACAAGGTTTGTGGACACGCTCCAATTCCCAACCGGCGGGCCTTATGGCACAGAAACATGCCACAACGGTGCTTTCATTTTACCAGGGAGAGGCTTGCTCGACTGCAATCCCCCCGTGGTGCGTAAAAAAGAGAGTAGATGGGGGCGGCCATCTACTCTCCGGACAGCGCCTAGCTCTTGCGGCGGATGCCCAACCGGTCGGTGATCTGAACATACCGCTGGTAGTCGCGGCGGCGCAGGTACGCCAGCAACCGCCGCCGCTGCCCCACCAGTTTGAGCAGGCCACGCCGCGAAGATTCGTCATGCTTATGCACCTTCAGGTGCTCGGTGAGGGTTTTGATGCGGTGGGTCAGAATAGCAATCTGGACCTCCGGCGAACCGGTGTCGCCTTCGTGGCGTTGGAATTCCGCCATGATTTTGGCTTTGGTTTCCTTGTCCAACATGTTTGCGTCTCCTTAGATGGTCTCCAAGCCGACAGCCGGAGCCGTCGGCCGGTCAGGGGCATTATACCAGAGGCAGGAAGGAAACGGAAGGCTTGTCAGGCGGTGGAAATCGTGCTACAATTGCCCCGCGGGGGGTGTGCCGGTTTGTCCTGTAGGCCGAAAAGTGGGTGCCCCCCACTTTTCTGTGTATTAGGCCCCTATTGTCCTCTGGCAAGCCCCTGAGAATTCCGCTCACAGAAACTGAAGGCTGTGGAGATGGTGAGGTATGGCGAAGAGCGAAGTGTTGTTGGCGTTTAACGAATTGATGGAGGCCCGTGGCTTGCCGCCGGAGATGGTCATGGAAGCCATCAAGGCGGCCCTGGCCTCGGCTTATCGCAAAACCGTCGGTGCGCCCAGCGCTCAACCGGTGGAAGTGGAACTGGATCTGGAAAAGGGCAAAATCCGGGTGTTTGCGGAGAAGGAAGTGGTGGAAGAGGTGCAGGATGAGCGCACCGAGGTCTTCCTGGAAGAGGCCCGCCGTTGGGACCCGGACGCCCAGTTGGGCAGCATGGTCATGATCGAGGTCACGCCCACGGATTTCGGTCGGGTGGCCGCCCAGACGGCCCGACAGGTCATCCAGCAACGGCTCCGCGAAGCCGAGCGTCGCATCCAGTACGAGCACTTCAAGAAACTGGAAGGCGAAATCATCAACGGCATCGTGCAGGCCATCACCTCGCAAGAGGTGACGCTGGGCCTGGAAAAGAACGCCGAGGGCCATCTGCCGCGGCGCGAGCAGATCCCCGGGGACCGTTTCCGCATTCACGACCGGGTGCGGGCCCTGCTGCTCGAAGTGAAGGAGACCCCGCGAGGGCCGTACATTCTGCTTTCCCGTGCCCACAAGGACTTTTTGCGGCGTCTCTTGGAAGAAGAGGTGCCAGAGATTTATCGCGGCGAGGTGGAGATCCGCGCCATCGCCCGGGAGGCCGGCTTGCGCTCCAAGGTGGCCGTCTCGGCCATCGCGCCGAACATCGACCCGGTGGGGGCCTGTGTGGGAATGCGCGGCGTGCGCATTCAGTCCATCATCCGCGAGCTCAACGGCGAGAAAATCGATGTCATTCAGTGGGACCCCGACCCGGCGGTGTTCATCGCCAAGGCGCTCAGCCCGGCGCGGGTGCTGGGGGTGTACCTCAGTGAGCCCGAGGAAGGGCCGCGCACGGCGACGGTGGTGGTCTCCGAGGATCAACTCAGCCTGGCCATCGGGCGGGATGGGCAAAACGCTCGCTTGGCGGCCAAGTTGACCTCGTGGCGCATTGACATCAAGGGCGTGGCCGAGGCGGCGGCGGATACCCTCTACAAACTGCAGATCAACCCCGACTACGCCAAGGTAGCCGCGGCCGAGGCCGACGCCATGGTCGAGGTGGAGACCATCCTGGCCAAGCGCGCGGAAGGGCGGCCTCTGTCGCCTGAGGAATACCGCACGCTGGCCGCCTTTGTGGATCGCATCGAAGGGCAGGCCCTGGCGAAGATCGAGGAAGCGAAACAGCGCGAGGCGGCGGAGATGAAGGCGCTGCGGGCCACCATCCCTGATGAAGCCTTCGAGTTGCCGGTGGATGTGTTGGGCCTGTCGCCGCGGCTGACCATCGCCCTGACCAATGCGGGCTACGCCACCATGGGCGACTTGATGATGCAACTCAAGTTGGACCCCGACGAGGTCCTGGCCCTCTCGGGCGTGGGTCCGAAGGTGATGGAGCGCATCGTCGAGGGGCTGCGCTTGCTGGAATTGCCCGTGGACGACATCGTGGCCCGCCTGGCCGGGGAAGAACTGGTGTTGCCGGAACTCCAGCCTGAAGGCGAGGAGGCGATGCCGCCGGAAGAGGCCGAAAAAGAGGCGAAACCGCAAGTGCCAGAAGAAGAGGAGCCTGCGGCGGAGGCCGAAGAAGCCCTTGAGCAGGCGGAGGAGGTCGCAGGCGAGGCGCCTGAAGCGGCCGCGGAAGAAGCGGCTTCGGAGGCCAAGGCCGAGGAGGTGGAAGAAGAAGAGGTGTCCCTGGAAGAGATTTTCTCCTCGGTGGAGGTGCCTGCCGAGGTGCTCACGGCCGACGAGGAAGAAGAGGCCGAACCGGAGCCCAAGGAAAAACCCAAGAAGAAAAAGAAGAAAAAGAAGCCGCGCTACTATGAGGAGCCTGAAGAAGAGGAAGATTGGATGCGCAGTTTGCGCAAGCGCGGCGGCGAAGATTGGGATGAATGGTTGTAGCGCAGCGGTGTGGTAAAGGAGGTGGCCGTGTCCCGCCATCGGCGACGGGGTAAACATGTCCCCATGCGCACTTGTGTGGGATGCCGTGAGGTGCTGCCCAAGCGGGCTTTGATCCGCGTGGTGCGCACTCCGGAGGGGGTGCAGGTGGACCCCACGGGCCGCCTGCCGGGACGGGGCGCCTATTTGCACGACCGGCGTCGTTGTTGGGAGCAAGCCTTAAAGCGGGGTGCCTTGGACCGGGCCTTGAGGGTGACCCTGACCCCAGAAGACCGGGAGCGGTTGCGGTCGTTCATGGCTACGCTGCCTGGGGAGGATGAGGGCGAAGTCGGAGAGGATACGATGTGAGCGGCCCGCTTTGGCGCTTCAGGAGGTGAAGGATGGCAAAAGAGCAAGTGACATCCCCTATCGAACTCCCGGCCAGTCTTACCGTGCGGGAACTGGCCGAAGCCCTGGGAGCCAGCCCCATTCAGGTGATCAAGACCTTGATGGACAACGGGGTGATGGCTTCCATCAATCAGCGGATTGACTTTGAGACGGCGGAAATCGTGGCCGCTGACCTGGGCTACGAAGTGGTCCTGGTGCAGGAAGAAGAGGAGGAAGCGCGCGAAGCCAAACCGGGAGAGTTGCCCCTTTGGCGGCGTTTGTTGCAGCAAGAGGATCCGGAAAAGATGCAACCCCGGCCTCCGGTGGTTGCCGTGTTGGGCCATGTGGATCATGGCAAGACTTCCTTGTTGGATGCCATCCGGAAGACGAATGTGGCCGCGCGCGAGGCCGGTGGGATCACCCAGCATATCGGGGCGTATCAAATCGTGCATCAGGGTCGACGGATCACCTTCCTGGATACGCCGGGCCATGCTGCTTTTACGGCAATGCGCGCGCGCGGCGCGCAGGGGGCCGATATCGTGGTGTTGGTGGTGGCCGCCGATGACGGCGTGATGCCGCAGACGCGTGAGGCCATCAACCACGCCAAAGCCGCTCAGGTGCCCATCGTGGTGGCGCTGAACAAGATCGACAAACCCAACGCCAACCCCGATCGGGTGAAGCAGCAGTTGGCCGAAGTGGGGCTGGTGCCCGACGAGTACGGCGGCGATACGATTGTGGTGCCAGTCTCGGCCAAGGAGCGCATCGGGCTGGATGACTTGCTCGAGGCCATTCTGTTGGTCGCCGACAGCGTAGATTTGAAGGCCAACCCCGAAGGGTTGGTCTTCGGTACGGTCATCGAGGCCCGTCGGGAGAAAGGGCGCGGCGTGGTGGCCACTTTGCTGGTGCAGAACGGCACCCTCAAAGTGGGCCATGTGGTGGTGGCCGGTACGGCCTACGCCAAAGTGCGGGCCATGTTCGACGATCAAGGGAAGGCCATTCGGGAAGCCGGTCCTTCCATGCCCGCGTTGATTCTGGGCTTTAGCGATGTCCCTGCGGCGGGCGAACTTTTCCGCCAGGTGAGCAACGAGAAAGAGGCGCGGCAGATTGTCGAGGAGCGCCGGGAGGCGCTGAAGCACCAGCAGCAAGAGGCCGCCAAACGGGTGACCTTGGAGGATTTGTTCAAGAAGGTGCAGGAGGGCGAGGTCACCAAGTTGTATTTGGTGCTCAAAGTGGATGTGTATGGCTCCCTGGAGCCGGTGCTGAACTCCATCCGCGAGGTGGCGGACAAAAGCGAAATTGATGTGGAAGTGCTGCACGCCGATGTGGGGCCAATCACCGAGAGCGATGTCAACCTGGCCGCGGCCTCCAAAGGCGTGGTTATTGGCTTCAATGTGCGCCCCGATGCCGCGGCGCGTCGTCTGGCGGCGGCCGAAGGCGTTTCCATCCGTACTTACAACATCATCTACCGCCTCACCGAGGACCTGGAGAAGGCGCTGCGCGGCATGCTGGGCGGCGAGGAGCAAGAGACACTGTTGGGCAAAGCGCAGGTGTTGGCCGTGTTTAAAGTGCCCAAGGTGGGGAAGGTGGCAGGATGCCGCGTGCTCGAAGGCGTGCTGCGCCGCAATGCCCTGGTGCGGGTGCGACGCGGTGACGAGGTGCTCTACGAAGGGCAAATGTCTTCTCTCAAGCACGAAAAAGAGGATGTGCGGGAAATCCGTCAGGGCTTTGAGTGTGGTGTGGGTATCAAAGGCTTCCAGGATTTTCAGGAAGGGGATATCATCGAGTGCTATGTGCGCGAGACGGTGACGCCGGAATAGTCACCCGAGGAGGTAGGATATGGTTTCCGAATTACGACTGCGGCGTATCCGTGAGCGCTTGCGGGAGGAGTTGCAGGAACTGCTCTTGTTCGAAGTGACCGACCCCCGGCTGCAAGGGGTGACGGTGACCGATGTGGAGGTGGACCGCGAACTGGCCTATGCGGATATCTTCGTCTCGGCGCCGGAGGGTTCGGTGCGGAAGGATGAGGTGCTGGAGGGGCTGGAGCACGCCAAGGGCTTCCTGCGGCGCGAACTGGCGCAACGGATGAGTTTTCTGCGCATCTTCCCTCGCCTGCGGTTTCATTGGGACATCACCCCGGAGCGGGCGGATCGCATCGAGGCCCTGCTGAATCAAATCCGCGCCGAGCGCGAAGCCCGGGGGGAGGGCGGCGAGGAGGGGAAGGCGTCGTCGCCGGCGGAGGAGAGCGGCGATGCGTGAGTTCCCCTGGGGCGAGGTGCGGCAGGCGCTCCGGGTGGCGCAACGGGTGGCGGTGGTCTCCCATGTGCGGCCTGACGGCGACGCCGTGGGCTCGGTGCTGGGGCTGGGCTGGGCTTTGCGGACCGCCGGCAAACAGGTGAGCCTGGCTTTGGCCGACGGCGTGCCGTTCAATCTGCGCCATCTGCCCGGCGCGGAGGACATCGCGCCTCAGGTGACGGGCGAGGTGGACTGGGTCATTGTGGTGGATGCCTCGGACCGGGGTCGTGTGGGGACCGCGCTGCCCGCGGAAGCGGTGGTCGATTTGAACATTGATCACCACAAAACCAATACGGCCTACGCCCGGTATAATTTGGTGAACCCGGAAGCCGTCTCGACGACCGCGGTGCTGGTCGAATTCATCGCCGAGATGGGGCTGCCCCTGCCTCAGGAG
>DUEP01000098.1 GCA_011176535.1 Anaerolineae bacterium
CGGGTAAATCCACCCTTTTGCCCGTTTCTTCACGCTGACAATAGGGGTTATACTGTATGCAACTTCATCATCTCTCCCCAGGAGGAGATCTTATGTTGCGCATTATTCAGGTCGATACCGAAAACAGGGCTCAGGTGAAGCGCTTTGTGCGCTTTCCCTACGATCTCTATCGTGATGTGCCCCAATGGGTCCCGCCGCCGCTGATGGATGTTTATCTGCCCCTGAATCGCAAGAAGCACCCCTTCTATGAGCATTCCGATGCCGACTTTTTCATCGCCGAACGCGATGGGGAAATGGTGGGCCGCATTGCCGTGTTGGAAAACAAACGGTTCAATGCCTACCACGGCACCAAGCAGGCCAGTTTCTACTTTTTCGAGACCATCGAGGACCTGGAAGTGGCCGAGGCCCTGTTCAACCGCGCCTTCGAGTGGGCCGAGAAGCGCGGCCTGGACACGCTGGTGGGCCCCAAGGGGTTCGGCCCCTTCGATGGATATGGCATCCTGGTGGAAGGTTTCGAACACCGCCAGATGATGACCATGATGAACTACAACAAACCCTACTACCCCAAGTTCTTGGAGACCCTGGGATTCGAGAAAGAGGTGGACTTTGTCTCGACTTACATTCACATCCCCTCCTTCGAGTTGCCGGAGCGGGTGCGGCGCATTGCCCGCAAGGTTCAGAAGCGGGGGACCTTTCGGGTGCACACTTTCCGGAGCAAAAAGGAACTGCGTCGGTGGGCGCCGAAGATTGGCAAGACCTACAACGAGACTTTTGTGGAAAATTGGGAGTATTATCCCCTCACCGAGAACGAGGTGAAATTCGTGGTGGATCAACTGGTCATGGTGGCTGTGCCCCAACTGATCAAGGTGATCCTGCATGACGACGATGTGGTGGGCTTTTTGTTTGGCTTTCCCGATGTCTCTGTGGCGTTGCAACGGGCCAAAGGGCATCTGTACCCCTGGAATCTGGTGGACCTCTTGCTGGAACTGAAGCGCACGAATTGGATTTCCCTCAATGGCGCAGGAGTGCTGCCCAAGTTCCACGGGCGGGGCGGTAATGTGCTGCTCTACGCGGAAATGGAGAAAACCATTCGCCACGCGGGCCAGTTCGAGCATGCCGAGTTGACCCAGGTGGCGGAGACGGCGGCGCAGATGCGCCGCGATTTGGAGAATCTGGGCGCCAAGCCGTACAAGAATCATCGGGTGTTCCGCAAAAAGTTTCGCTAAACGAGGGTGTCCCGAGAACGCTTTCTCAAGCCGGGCGTGGTGCCTACGCCCGGCTTGGTCTTTTCGCGGGTGGGCGATGGTACAATACCAGCCCTGCGATACCGTGTAAGGAGCACCCCCTATGGGCAAACGCGAAATCATGCGCCGTGGCCGCGGCAAACTGGATGTGGATTGGGAGCAACTGCGTGAGGTGTGGGAAAAGGTGCCTCAAGGGAAGGGCCTCATCGGCGGGGACCCCCGCCGCCGCATCCGCTGGAAGCGGCCCTTGCCGCCGGAGCCAGCCCCCTTTTTTCGCTACGGCCATTCCTCGCCGCAGCAGCAAGAACGCTTTCTAGCCTTCCTCACCGCTGCACCCCTGGAGGTGGAGATCGGTGCAGGGAACGGGCAGTTTATCCTCGATTGGGCGCAACAACACCCCGACCGCCATTTCGTGGCCTTCGAGGTGCGCTGGAAGCACGCCAAACGCATCTTCGAGAAGGCGCAGCGCCTGGGTCTGACCAATCTTTGGGTGAGCGACAGCGACGCCCGGCTGATCATCGCCGAACTTTTTCCCGACGAAAGCGTAGAGGTGGTCCACATTCTCATGCCCGATCCCTGGTGGAAGCCCAAGCATCAGGCGCGGCGTATCATCAGCCCCTGGTTCGTGGAAGTACTGGCCCGCAAACTCAAGCCCGGAGGCATTTTGCGGGTGGAGACGGATGTAGAAGGGTATCCCAAATTCGTCGAGCGCGTGGTCACGGCGCATCCGCTCTTTGCCCCCCACGACCCTGCGTTGGGGGAGCGTTTTGCGCAGGCAGCGCCCACGGCGCGACAGGCGTGGTGTCTGGAAAAGGGATACCCTGTTTACAAACGCTATTTTCGGCGCAAGGCTGGCCTACCTTGACACTCAGCGCGTGGTCTGGCTCCTGGGTGACCGTCCTGGCAAAGCCTGGCACGGGCGAGCAAGGTAGGCAGCGTGGTCTTCAGAGAGGCGGTGCGCCGTGGCGCGGGTACTCCCCGACAGCCTCGCGGGCGGGCTTGAGAGCAAATCTTGACGCTTCAGGTGGCCCATGGTAAAATCCGCGCCGTCCACTGCCCCCATCGTCTAGTGGCCCAGGACGCGGCCCTCTCAAGGCCGAAACCGGGGTTCAAACCCCCGTGGGGGCACTATGTCATAAGCCGGGTGTCGCCCGGCTTTTTGGTTTCATAGAGGCCAAAGGAACTTTTTGGCGTCTTCGGCGTCTATTGGATAAGCCTCAAATCTGTGAGGAGGTGAGACCATGACCTCGTGGAATGCTGGGATGGGGTGGCTTGTTTTGGGGTTGATGCTTTTCATCATGGGCTGTGAGACGGCGCATCCACCAGCCATGGCTTCGCACTCTTCCCCGCTTCCTTCGCCTATTTCTTCTCCTTCTCCTTTTTCGGCTGGGCCTATAGTGTCCACCCCTGTGGCCGTCCAATCTCAGCCAGGTAAGTTCCCCTTGATCCCGACGGCAAATACCGCCCCCGCCTTTTTCCGAGAGATGCCGGGGCCAGGGCCTTTGCCGCATGGGGGCGGTGGTACACCTTTGCCTTTTCCCCAACCTGGTGATAAGTCA
>DUEP01000099.1 GCA_011176535.1 Anaerolineae bacterium
AAGTGGGAAACGAACACGGCAAAGCATTGTTGGATGCTCTGTTGTTTGATTGGTAAGATCGGGAGGGCAGTATGGACTGGCAAAGCATCGGGCGGAGCATCATGCTGGCTGGAGGCGTTGTCTTCTTGGTAGGCCTGGCTATCTACGCCTTTGGCCGACTACATCTCCCCTTAGGCCGCCTCCCCGGTGACATTGTGTATCAGCGGGGCAACTTCACCTGCGTCTTCCCCCTGGCGACTTCGATTTTGCTCTCTATTGTGCTCACCGTGCTCATGAATCTGCTGGCACGATGGCTGAAATAAGTTCCCATGCCCCTCCAAACCAACGACTTCGACTACAACTTACCCCCCGAATACATTGCCCAGAGCCCGGCCGAGCCGCGGGACAGCGCCCGGCTGATGGTGCTTGACCGGTCCACGGGGGCGATTACCCATGCCATTTTTCGCGACCTGGGGCGCTTTCTGCAGCCCGGTGACCTGCTGGTGGTCAACCGCACCCGGGTGATCCCGGCGCGGCTTTTCGCCCACAAGGTCCCCACCGGCGGCAAGGTCGAGTTGCTGCTGCTGCGCCGCGAAGGCCCTGGCCTATGGCAGGCCATGGTGCGTGGCCGCGGGCTGCGGCCCGGGGTGCGCCTGCAGGTGGAAGGCGGCCCCCAGGCGGAAATCGTGGCCCAACTGGATGGTCCCCTGCGCCGCATCCGCTTCGCCGCCCCGCTCAACGACCGTCAACTGGAAGCCGTGGGGCACGTTCCGCTCCCGCCGTACATCCACCGCCCTTTGGCGAACCCCGAACGCTACCAGACCGTGTACGCCCGCGAGCCCGGCTCGGCGGCCGCGCCCACGGCCGGCCTGCACTTCACGCCTCAACTCATCGAAACATTGAAAGCCCAGGGCATCGGCTTCGCCGAGGTTACCCTCCATGTGGGGCTGGACACCTTCGCCCCTGTCAAAGAAGACGACCCCACCCAGCACAAAATCCACACCGAGTGGTGTCGCGTGCCGCCTGAAACGGCCCAACGCATCCACGCCACCCGCGCCGCAGGGGGGCGCATCGTGGCCGTGGGCACCACCACGGTGCGCACCTTAGAAACCGCCGCGCGCCACGCGCCCCCCGGCCAGGTCATCGCCCCTTTTGAGGGGAATACGGATTTGTTCATCCTCCCCGGCTTCACCTTCCGCGTGGTCGACGCCATGATCACCAACTTTCACCTGCCCCGCTCCACCCTGCTCATGCTGGTCAGCGCTTTTGCCGGATGGGAAACCATCCTGCACGCTTACGAAGTGGCCAAACAGGAGGGCTATCGCTTCTTTTCCTTCGGAGATGCCATGCTCATCTTGTGAGCCAACCGGCCTCCGCCAGCCCCCGGCGGCCAGGGAAGCCCTGGCCGCCGGTTTCGTGCTGGCGCTCAACCCATCAGCAGCAGCCAGGCCACGCCAGCTGTAGCCAGCAAAGTGCCCCACACAGCCCGCAGGCTCACCCGCTCGTGGAACACCCAGCGGCTCACCGGGATGAGCAGCACCGGCGTCAGCGACCCAAGGGTGCTCACGATGCCCACCGGGATGACCTTGAGGGCAAAGAGCGAAAGGGTTATGCCCAGCACCGGTCCGATCGCCACACCAGCCGCGATAATCCCCAAAACGCGCGGCCGCTCCCAGGCCACGCGCAGGGTGCTTCCGGCCTCGCCTTTGAGGAGGGTCCACAGCCACAGGGCCAGCACCCCACCGGACATCCGGACCACATTCCCCGAAACCGCCGGGATCCCCGCCATCATCCCCCCTTTGGCCAGCAAGGTGCTGACGGTCTGCAATCCCACGGCGGCGAAAGCGAACAGCAATCCTCGCGGGTCATGCGCCCTGATGGTGCCATCATCGTTCAAAGGGCGTTCGGCCACCACCCACGAGACGCCCGCCAGGGTCACCGCGATGGCGGCCAATTCGCCCCCGGTGAGATGCTCCCCAAAGAGCACCCAGGCCACCGCGGTGGTTGCCACAGGCACCAGATTGAGCACCAACAGCGCCAGCCTGGGCCCAATGCGCACAAAGGCCTCAAACAGAAACACATCGGAAATGGCCAACCCGATCACCCCCGAAAGGAACAAATAGCCCCAAATCCTGCCGTCCAAAGCAGGGTAGGGCTGGCCGTAGAAAACGAAATGGAGAAGCAGGAGAAAAAGGCTGGCCAGCAACAGGCGGAAACGGTTCACCGTCAGCGAACCCACCCGCCGTCCGGCCAGGGTGAACATCGTCGGACCAAAGGTAAAGCAAACCGCGGCGCCCAAAGCGGCCAACTCGCCCAAAAACAGTGACGACATCGTCTAACCTCATTGTAGGGATGACAACGCTCCCAATTGTACCCGCCTTTTCAGGGGCCACCGGGTCATCCAGAAGAATCCCCCCTTTTTCCTCCTTCGCGGACGAGGCGCAAAGGGCCGTTCCCTGCTACACTGCGGACGCCTGAGCAAAACCGGGCATTGGCGGCCGAAGCGCCGCCTCCAACGCAAAAAAACAACCCATTTGGAGGTTTGACCATGTTGAAGAAACGATTCCCCCTCATGCTCATTGGCTTGCTTGTGCTGGCCTTCGGTTTGGTGGCCTGTCAGGCGACATCTTCGCCAACGCCAGAGGCCACGCCCGAAGCCGTGGTCACTCTTGCCCCTACCACCGCAGCGGCCCCGAAGGGGCGCGGTCCGGCTGCGGGACAAGGATATGGGCCGGCGGCTTCCCAGGAGCATAGGACCATGGCCGGCCCGCAGGGTGAACACGGCGGCCCGCCGGAGGATATGAACCCTGCCCAGGGCCTCCCCACCCCTGAGAACACCAATCTGAGCCCCGAAGAGATCGCGGACCTGCTCAAGATGCGCGAAGAGGAAAAACTGGCCCGGGATGTGTACCTGACCCTGTACGAGAAATGGGGCTCGCCCGTGTTCAGCAACATCGCGCGCTCCGAACAAATGCACATGGACGCCATAGGTGTGTTGCTGGACCGCTACAGTCTGGATGACCCGGTCGCCCAGACCGGCGATGCCCGCGGCGTGTTCAGCGACCCTCAAATCCAGGACCTGTACAACCAACTGGTGGAGCAGGGCTCGGCTTCCCTGGAAGCGGCCCTGACGGTGGGCGCGACCATCGAAGACCTGGACATCAAAGACCTGAACGAGACCATCGCGCGCACCACCCACGCCGACATTCAAACGGTGTACGAGCGCCTGCGCACCGGTTCCTATCACCACATGCAGGCCTTCGTGGGCAACCTGCGCGCTCAGGGAGCCGATTACACCCCCCAGTTCATCTCGGCTGAAGAGTTCCAGCGCATCCTGAGCGAACCCCACGGCAGAGGCGGCGAGCACGGGCGTGGGCATGGGCAGGGGCATGGCCCCGGTCAAGGCCAGGGCAACTGCCAGGAGATGGACGCTTCTGCTACTCCCACACCGTAACCCCAGAACACAACCCTCGCAAATCTAAAGGGCAGAGGCGAATGACCTCTGCCCTTTTTGGCTTGCCCTTGCCATCCGGCAACGGCCTCATGCCACCCCGGAGAGTCCCTAAACCGGCGTCCTCACCCCAGACCCTGTTCGCGCGCGTAGCGGGCCGCCTCCGCCCGCGTGCTCACCCTCAGTTTGTGCAGGATGTTGCGCACATGGGTCTTGACCGTGGTTTCACTGATGCCCATCTCCGCCGCGATCTCTTTGTTGGTCAGATGATGCGCCAGCAGGCTGAGCACCTCCAGTTCGCGCTGGGTGAAGGCTTCTCCGGCCACCGCCCCAGGCCCCCGCCGCACCTCGCGCATCAACATCCGCGTGATGTCAGGGTGGAGCACCGGCTCCCCCTGAACCACCTTGCGCACCGCCTCGGCCAGTTCCGCCGCCGAAATGGTTTTGAGCACATAGCCCGCCGCCCCCGCACGCACGACCGGCAACACCATACGGTCATCGCTGGCGCTGGTCAGCACCAACACCCTGGTCTCCGGCACCTCCTGGGTCACCTGGCGCAACACCGCCAACCCATCCACCTCGGGCATGATCAAATCCAGCAAAAGCACATCCGGGCGATGCTGGCGCACCGCTTCCAGCGCCTCCCTGCCGTTGGCCGCCTCAGCCACCACCTGCATATCCGGTTGAGTTTCCAAAAACATCCGCAATCCTTCGCGCACGATTTGATGATCCTCAGCAATGACCAGTCGGATCATGCTTCCCTCCGGACCACTTCAATGCGTGTGCCCTGACCAGAAGCCGTCGTCAGGCGAAAGGTGGCGCCCAACCGCTCGGCGCGCTCCTGCATCCCCGCCACCCCCCAATGACCGGGGGGGATGGCCTGCGGGTCGAACCCCTGACCATCATCGGCGACGGTCAGGCGAAAGGCCGGGGGATGCAGGTCCAGCGTCACGACAATGTGTTGGGGTTGGGCATGCTTGACCGCATTGGTCAACGCCTCATAAACGATGCGATAGAGTTCCCCCTCTTCGGCCTCGCTCAGCCGTCCTTCCACATCCAGGCGCACCTCTACCGGCACCCCCTCGCTCTCCTCCAGCGAACGGGCCAGGTCGGTCAGCGCCTCAAGAAGGGACTTCCCTGCCAGAGCCGGGGGGCGCAAGTCAGCAATGAGCGCGCGCAGATCATTGGCCGCCTCATGCACGGTACGCCGGGCCTGGGCCAGGGTGCTCCGCGCCCGTTCCGGGTCGGTGCCCAACAGCACGTCTGCCGTGCTCAACTGCAACTCCACGCTGAAAAGCGCCTGGCTGACCGAGTCATGCAGTTCGCGGGCGATGCGTTGCCGCTCCTCCAAACGGGCCTGAGCGGCCGCCATCTCGGCCAACTCGGCCTCTAACCGCCGGACCAACACCTGGGCGTCGGCGAAGTAGCGCTCGGCAAAGGCCCGGCGTGAGGGGTCCGGGCGCAGAAAGGCAAAGGCGAGGAGGAGAAAAGCCGCCAGGTTTCCCATCCGGATCCACACGCCCGGCTCCATGGGGATATCCGTGCCCCGCAGCGAGGCAACCAGATGGATCCCAGTGGACAAAAACCAGACCCCAAAGGCCGTGCCCGCCCAAAGCACGGGCCGCGACCGGGTGTGACGGTAAACATATCCCACGGTCAACAAAAGCACGGCCATCAGAATCAGTTCGTACAGCGCAAAGGCCACGCTCCCCCAGTGGTTGACGAAACGCGCCCTGGGCTGCCACGCCGTGCCGAAATTCGCCCAGACGGCCCCGCTGAGCAACGCCCAGAAACCGATATGGCTCCCCAACAACCAGCGCAGAGGCTGCCGATAGGCCGGGAAAAGCGGCTGCAGCAAGGCGTACGCGGTCAGCAAGAGAAAGAGGGTGAACAAGGCGCGTTCGCCCACCGGCACCAGCGGGCCATGCGCCCAACGCCACAATCCGGTGGGCGGGGCCAGCAGGCGCAGGGCGCTCCACGCTGCCAGGACCCCAAAAGCCGCCAGCAGCGCCCCCGGCACCCGACGCCGCCGTCGGTGCCAAGCCAGCGCGCCCAATATAGCCCCACAGCCACGCCCACCTCAATAACCGTCAGTCCCTGCCACCAGCAGGGAACGCCCATACCAGGCAAGGCTCACGAACCGCTGAGGAAATTGCCCAGCAAATCACCGCCCAACCCGGCCACGCCTTTCTGCTCGCCCATCTGCTTCTTCGAGGCGCTCAAAATGCGGTCGGCCAGCCGCGAGAGAGGCAGGCTCTGCAGATACACCTTCCCCGGGCCGGTCAGGGTGGCCAGGAACAGCCCTTCGCCGCCAAAGAGGATGTTGCGGAAACCCTTCACAAAGCGGATGTTGTAGTCCACCGTGGTAGAAAAGCCCACGATGCACCCGGTGTCTACCTGCAGGCTCTGCCCAGGGGCCAGTTCTTTCTCAATCACCGTGCCGCCCGCATGGATGAAGGCCAGGCCATCGCCCTTCAACCGCTGCAAGATGAAGCCTTCCCCACCGAACAGCCCAGCGCCCAACCGCTTGCTGAAAGCGACCTCCACATCAATGCCCTGCGCCGAGCACAGATATGAATCGCGCTGGCAGATGAAAGCGCCCCCCTCGGCGCTCAGGTCGATGGGCACAATCCTGCCCGGATAAGGCGCCGCAAAAGCCACGCTGGCCGGCTGGCGGCTGCGGTTGATGAAAGTGGTGATGAAGAAACTTTCCCCGGCCAGGGCGCGTTTGAGCCCGCTCAGCAGCCCGCCTCCGGTGGAGGTTTCCATCTCGATGCTGTCTTCCATGAAAGTCATCGTGCCCGTTTCGGCACGCACCCCCTCACCGGGGTCGAGGATGATTTCCACCATCTGCAAATCATCGCCGTGGATGCGGTATTCAATTCGGTCGGCCATGGTCTTCCTCCTCAACACAAGAATAGGGAAAATCGTTCTAAACTATTGTACCGCGCCTTTGCCACTTTGACAGGCGGTGCACCCTTCCCGAGGGTTGCACTAAGTTCGGACAAGGGGCAAGCACCGGTCCTCCTGTCATGACAAGACCCCCTGAGTCTGGCTCAGGGGGTCGAAGTTGCTTCCCAAAAGACGCACTTGTTTCGCTCTCCGGCCAGGGATAGGGCTTCGACTTCTCGGCCGACCGGGATATTATTCTGGTTCACACCAACCCCGCCGCGCGGGCGCGGGCCAGCACCCGCTGGGCAGCGCGGATCATGGGCATGTCGATCATTTTGCCTTCGAGGCCAATGACCCCTTCGCCGCGGGCTTCGGCCGCCTTCATGGCCGCCAGCACCTTTTGCGCGTAGGCGATTTCTTCGGCGCTGGGGGTAAACACCTGCTGCACCACAGGCACCTGGGCCGGATGGATGACTTGTTTTCCCTGATACCCCAACACAGCGGCCTCTTCGGTTTCGCTCCGCAGCCCTTCCAGGTCTTTGTAGCGCACATACACCATGTCGATGGCCTGCAACCCGAAGGCCGCCGCCACCAACGCCATCTGGCTGCGCGGAAAGACGACCTCACGGTTGCTGGCCGTGCGTTTACCGCCGATGTCGGCCATCAAGTCCTCGGCCCCGAAGCCCAACGCCTGCAGGCGCGGCGTGGCCTGGGCGATGGCTGCCAGGTTGACCACCCCACGCGCCGTTTCAATGAGGGCCAGCAGCGCGGTGCTTCCCTGCGGCCAGCCGTGAGCGGCCTCGGCGCGGGCCAGTTGCTCGTCCACCCAGCGCAACTGGTCGGCTTGTTCCACCTTGGGCACCATGATGGTGTCGGGGCGCGCCGGGAGCACGGCGGCCAGGTCGTCGGTTTCCAGCCCGCTGCCTACGGCGTTGATGCGCACCACCCGTTCGGTGCGGCCGAAATCCAACGCACGCAGGGCCTGGGCGACCATGGCGCGAGCGGCGGCCTTTTGGCCTAACGCCACCCCGTCCTCCAAATCCATGCAGACGCTGTCCACCTCCAACCCGGCGGCTTTTTCCAGTTTGCGTTGGTCTGACCCGGGCACGTAAAGCAACGCCCGCCGTGCACGCATGTTCATCCCTCCTGTTTCCCCGGCTCCACCGCGGAGCGCTTGAGGAACATCACGGTGCGCTCCAGTTCACACACTACCACGCCGTCCTGATTGCGGCCGATGTGGCGCAGCCGCACGATGCCCACATGGGGCCGCGAGCGCGATTCGCGCATGGCGAGCACCTCGGTTTCCACGTAGATCGTGTCGCCGTGGAACACCGGGTGGGGGTGGACGACTTTCTCGTAGCCCAGGTTGGCCACGATGGTGCCTTGCGTCAGGTCGGGCACGGTCAGGCCCACCACCAGCGCCATGGTCAAAAGCCCGTTGACGATGCGCCTCCCGAAGCGGGTCTGGGCGGCGAAGTCTTCGTTGAGGTGCAGCGGTTGCGGGTTCATGGTCAGGGCGCAAAACAGCGTGTTATCGGCCTCGGTGATGGTGCGCCCCAGGGCATGCTGGATGCGCATCCCCACCTGCAGATCTTCGTAGTATTTGCCGGCCATCCTACCCTCCGTTACGCGGATTCAGGGGTGATCTCGGCGAGCACGGCATCCCGCTCGACCACCTCCCCCTCCCGGACCTCCAGGCGGGTCACCGTGCCCGCGAAAGGCGCCTGCACTCGGATTTCCATCTTCATCGCCTCCAGGAGCAGGACGACCTGCCCCTGGGTGACCTGCTCGCCCTCGGCGACTTTGACGGCCCGCACCTGGCCGGGCATGGGCGCGCGCAACAGGCCGTCGCCCG
>DUEP01000100.1 GCA_011176535.1 Anaerolineae bacterium
TCAACTTTGGTCCAAGGGGCCATCCTAAGTGTTGCCAAAGGCCATATCCGGGTGTGTTTGCTCCCTTTGACCAATCGAGAGTAGGAGGCTCATGATGAACATTCACCTGCGCGTAAACGGCCGGGATTATTCTCTGGAGGTCACCCCACGCACCACGCTGCTCAAGGCGTTGCGTGATTTGGGCTTCACCAGTGTGCGCTACGGCTGCGATGAAGGCGCGTGCGGCGCCTGCACCGTGTTGCTCGACGGCCAGCCTGCGGCTTCCTGCCTGATGCTGGCCGCTCAGGCCGAAGGCCACGATATCACCACCATCGAAGCCCTGGGTGAGCACCCGGAGCAGGGCTGGAAGGATACTCAGGGATTGCATGTCATCCAGCAGGCCTTTGTGGAAACGGGCGCCATTCAAAGTGGGTACAACACCCCGGGGACGATTTTGCTGGCCAAGCATCTGCTGGAGCGCAATCCCAACCCCACCGAAGAAGAGGTGCGCGAGGCGCTTTCGGGCGTTTTGGTACGCGATACCGGCGGGGTGAAGCCGGTTCAGGCCGTGTTGCTGGCCGCCGCACGCCTGCGTGGGGAAGCCCAGGAGACGGTTCCGGAAGTCTGGGAGCGCACTGTCCGAAAGGTGGCGGAAACCACCCCGGAGCCCGGGGCCGACGAGGCCGAACGTGTGGGGCCGGTTCTCACCTCGGAGGAACGGGAGACGCTCCAGGGGCAGGTTTTCCCCAAGATGTATCTCGTCCCGCAGGTGCCCGCTTATCGCCGGGTGGGGCGTCCGGAACCCAAGGCGGATGCTGTCAAACTGGCTTTGGGCAACCCTGCCTTTACCGCCGATATTCAACTCCCGGGGATGCTGGTGGCCAAGGTGCTGCGTAGCCCGGTGGCTCATGCCCGCATCAAGCGCATCGATGTGAGCAAGGCCAAGGCGTTGCCTGGTGTGCACGCCGTGCTCACCTGGAAGGACCTTCCTCGCGTGCCGCATTCCACCGCCGGGCAGTCTTACCCCATCCCTGGCCCTCAGGACACCTTTTCGCTGGACAACAAGGTGCGCTTTGTGGGCGACCGGGTGGCCTTTGTGGCCGCCGAGAGTGAGGAGATCGCCGAAGAGGCGCTGCGGCTCATCGAGGTGGAATACGAACCGCTGCCGGCGGTGTTCGACCCGCGTGAGGCTTTGAAGGAAGGCGCGCCGGTGATCCACGACGAGGAGGATTACATTGGCTTTGGCGACAGCGACCCGCAGCGCAATCTGGCGGCCAAAATTCGTATCGACCTGGGCGATGTGGAGAAGGGCTTGGAAGAAGCGGATTACATCTTCGAGGCCGAGTACGAGACGCCCAAAGTGCAGCACGCCCATGTGGAGCCGCATGTCACCGTGACCTACTGGGATGAGGACGGGCGGCTGGTGATTCGCACCAGCACGCAGGTGCCCTTCCATGTGCGCCGTATGTTGGCCGATGTGTTGCAACTTCCCGTCAAACGTATCCGTGTGGTTAAGCCCCGCCTGGGGGATGGTTATGGCGGCAAGCAAGAGATTCTGACCGAGGATGTGGCCGCCCATCTGACCATCGCCACTGGTCGACCGGTGCTTTACATGATGACCCGTGAGGAGCAGTTCCTGGAAGCCCGCAGCCGACACCGTATGATCATCCGGATAAAGACCGGCGTGAAAAAAGACGGCACGCTGACGGCCAACGCCATGTACTTGATTTCCGATACCGGCGCCTACGGCGGCCACGCGCTCACCGTGGCGGGGAATGTGGGCCACAAGCCTCTGGCCCTTTACCCCGGCGATGGGAAGTACCGCGAGGACCCCAACATCCGCTTTTACGCCGATGTGGCCTACACCAACCGCGTGCCGGCCGGGGCCTATCGCGGCTATGGAGCCACGCAGGGCGCATGGGCCGTAGAGCGGCACATGGATAAAATCGCCCGGTCCTTGGGTATGGACCCGTTGGAGTTCCGCCTGAAGAATGCTCTGCGGCCCGGCGAGTTGCATCCCTTCAGCCGCGCCTGGAGCGAAGGACGCGATCCTCGCCCCGAGGTCATCGAGACCAATGGCCTGGCCGAATGCGTGCGCGTGGGACGGGAGACTATAGGCTGGGATGAGAAGTACGGCAACCCTGAATGGCACCAGGTGCCCGGCAAGCCGCATTTGCGGCGCGGCATCGGGGCGGCTTTCATCATGCAGGGCACGGCCATACCCTACCTGGATATGGGCGGCGCGTTTATCAAGATGAACGACGATGGGTCCTTCAACCTCATGGTCGGGGGCGCTGACATCGGCACCGGTGCGGATACGGTCATCGCCCAAATGGTGGCCGAGGTGCTGGGGGTGCCCGTGGAAGACATCATCGTGCACTCCGGCGATACGGACTTCACCCCCTTCGACAAGGGGGCTTACGCCTCAAGCACGACCTACATCAGCGGCGGGGCGGCTGTGCGCGCGGCCGAGGTGGTGGCCGAGCGCATCCGTATCCGTGCCGCGCGGTTGCTGAACCAGCGGGGCGACGGCCCGGAGGTCAGGCCGGAGGACATCCAACTGGCCGACCGCAAGGCCATGGCTCCGGATGGGCGCGCGGTGACCTTCGCTGAGAGCGCGCTTAACGCCTTGCATCTCGAGGACCATGAGCAAATTATGGGCTCAGCCTCCATGTGGACGCCCAAGTCACCGCCGCCTTTCGGCGTCCAGTTCGCCGAGGTGGTAGTGGACACCGAAACGGGCCAGGTGACGGTGGAGCGCATCCTCACGGTGCTCGATTCTGGGGTCATCATCAACCCGCTGGGCGCCAGCGGCCAGGTGGAAGGGGCGGTGCAGCACTCCCTGGGCTTCGCCCTCTGTGAGGAACTCACGGTGGACGAGGCGGGCCGCCCGT
Organism: Anaerolineae bacterium; assembly: GCA_011176535.1. Lineage (NCBI taxonomy): Bacteria > Bacillati > Chloroflexota > Anaerolineae > Anaerolineae bacterium. The sequence continues at coordinate 2,874 of DUEP01000100.1, forward strand.
TGCAACGCTCCTTCCGGGACTATCATGTCTTCCAAACCAACGAGATGCCCCGCGTGGAGACCATTTTCGTCGAAACTTTCGAACCCTCGCATCCCTTTGGGGTGAAGTCGGTCTCGGAGATCCCGATGAACGGCATCGCGCCAGCCATTGCCAACGCGGTCTATGACGCCGTGGGCGTGGACATCGACGCCAACCCGCTGACGCCGGAGAAGGTCTGGCGGGCGCTGCGCGCGGAGGCCTCCTGAGCGGCCTTTATGGGCCTTTATTCCTGCCCCCGGCGATCTTTGTGAGCCCTTCCATTACTGGGAAGGGCTTTTTTGCGTGAGAAACGGCCCTGCTTGTGGATGAACACTCTGGGCCGTTAGGCCAACCTGCTCAACGATGGAGACGCGCCGTAAGCCAAACGCTCCGCATCAGACCATCGAGCCGTGAGCAAGGCCCCGGCTCTTTTTGTGTTGTCCTGCCACGCGACCAAAGGGCCCTGCTGCTGAAAATCGATTACAATAAGGGTGCGCTAGCACTGTTTATGGAGGCCTTTCATGCCCGGAACACCCCTCTATGTCGTCGGTCATGTTAACCCCGATACGGATTCCATCGCCTCGGCCCTGGGCTATGCTTGGCTGTTGCGCGAACGGGATGAAGTGAACGCTGTGGCGGCCCGCGCCGGCTCGCTGAACCCGCAGACCAGTTGGGTGCTGGAGCGCTTGGGTCTGGAACCGCCCGTGTTGCTCACCGACGCTTCGCCGCGTTTCGGGGCCGTGGCCCGGCGATTGGACACCGTGCTGCCGGAAACGCCTTTGCGCGAGGCGTGGGCCATCGCCAGTCGTACCGGTGGGGTGGTCCCTGTGCTCAACGAGGACGGCACGCCTTACGGCTTGATCACCGGCCTGAGCCTGTTTGAGTTCCTGGTCAAACTGACCGGCCCGCGGGTGCGGGAGGGCTCCCAGGCCATCGCTGCTATTCTGGACCTGCCCAGCCGTGAGGCGGCCGATACCGAGGTGCCTCGCTTTCGCGCCGATTACCACATCCGCGATGCTTTGCCGCGCATCTTTCGCGAGGAGCGCAACTTTTTCCTGGTAGTGGACGAGGCCGGGCGTTATGCCGGCGTGTGCCGCCAGCGCGACCTGCTCAACCCGCCACGGCTGCGCCTGGTGTTGGTGGATCACAATGAGCCGGGGCAGGCGGTAGGCGCCATCGAGGAAGCCGAGGTGGTGGAAATCCTCGACCACCATCGTTTGGGCAACCCCCACACCAAGCGTCCCATCCGCTTCACGGTGGATGTGGTGGGCAGCACGAGCACCCTGGTCACCGAGCGTATCGAGGAGGCTGGGTTCAGCGCCCCGCCGGAGATCGCCGGCGTGCTTTTGGCTGGGTTGCTCTCCGATACCCTGGTGCTGACCTCGCCCACTACCACAAAGAGGGATAAAGAGGCCGCGGAGCGCCTGGCCCGTTGGGCCTTTGTGGGCGGCAGCCCCTTGGCCGGGGAAACCCTGGCTTCTTTTGGCCAGGCTTTGCTGCAAGCCGGCGCCGGGCTTTCTTCACGTACGCCGGAGGAAATTGTCAGCGGTGACATGAAGCAATACGAAGCCGGCGCCTACCGTTTCCTCATCTCCCAGGTGGAGGTGACCGATCTGGTGCAACTGGACGAATATCTGGAGGCCATTCGCGAGGCGTTGGAGCGGTTGCGCGAGAGCCAGGGGGCCGACTTTGCCATCCTGATGGTGACCGATGTGGTGAAAGGCTCCAGCCGCCTGGTGCTTTCCAGCCCGCCGGAGGTGTTGGACGACCTGCCGTATCCCAAATTGCCTGACGGCACCCGCGTCGCCGAGGGCGTGGTTTCGCGCAAGAAGCAGTTGTTGCCCGTTGTTCTGGGGTTGTTGGAGTGACGCGATGAGGCCTGAGGATCGGCGTGGAAAACTCGCGGCGTTGTGCCAACGGTTTGGTATTGAGATTTTGTACGCCTTTGACAGGCGCGCTCAAGAGGTGCTGAAATGGGCTTTGGGACAACGGGAACGATTGACCCCTGGCTCTTCCGATGTAGGTATTGGGGCTAAGCCGACTGGTGAGGCGACCTTCGGCTTGCACGAACAAGTGGAATTCGCCTTAGCCCTGGAGGAACTCCTGGAGATTCCTCGAGCGGTTGAATTTGATCTTGAGAGGGGGTAAAGTCACGTGATGGCCGGGAAGGTGAATCAGCCCATTGTGGCCGATCGCTTGGCCTGGATTGAGCGCATGGTAGTGCGTGTTCGCGCCTTGCCTTTAGGTAGCAAGGGCGTTTTGGATGCACGGAATGCCCATTTGATGGCTTTATTGGCTAGATACCGTAATCGTCTGGTGCACTTTTACCACGAAATCTCCCCTGGAGTTGGATACCATTTGCACACGGGATATCGAAGACATCCTGTATTTGGCCGAAACATTGCGCCGTTGGGTTATCGCTCAGACCGACCGACTTGACCGCACTTTGTAGAAGGAGTCCGCCCATGTGGAAGACCTACATCCTGCCCGCCACGCTGAACGAAGCCCTGGATGCGTTGGCCGAATTCGGTTCCAAGGCCCGCCTTGTCGCTGGCGCTACTGACCTGATGCTGGAACTTAAACGTGGCCAACGTCCTGAGGTGGAGGCCTTGATTGACATCACCCGCATCCCCGGCCTGGAGGCCATCCGCCTGGACGAGGAAGGCTGGGTGCATCTTGGTCCCCTGGTAACGCACAATCATGTGGTGGCCTCATCCTTGTTACGCCAGCGGGCTTTTCCCCTGGTCAAGGCCTGCTGGGAGATTGGCTCGCCGCAAATACGCAACCGGGGCACCGTGGCCGGGAACCTGATCACCGCCTCCCCGGCCAACGACACCATTGCTCCTTTGATGGCGCTGGGTGCCCGCGTCACCCTGCGCTCCAAGACCGGGGAGCGCACCGTGGCGCTGGAGGATTTTTACACCGGCGTGCGCCGCACGGTGATGCGCCCTGACGAGATACTCACCGATGTCGCCTTCCCGGCGCTGCAACCCAACCAGCGGGGCACTTTCCTCAAACTGGGCCTGCGGCAGGCGCAGGCGATTTCGGTGGTCAACACGGCGGTGGTCCTCACTTTCGCCGACGAAGCCCGGCGTCGGGTGGCGGAGGCGCACATCACTCTGGGTGCTGTTGCGCCTACCATTGTCCATGCCAAGGAGACCGAGGCCTATCTGGCCGGGAAGACCCTGGACGATGAGACCATCGCCGAGGCCTCCCGGTTGGCCGTGCGGGCGGCGCGCCCCATCGATGACCTGCGTGGCTCGGCGGCGTATCGGCGCAAGATGGTGGAGGTGTTGGTGCGGCGGGCTCTGGAAGCCCTGGCCCAGGGCCGCGAACGGGAGGAAGTGCCCGCGGAGCCGCCGTTGTTGTGGGGGCAGGCTCGTAGCCCCTGGGGTCAGCCCCTCGCCCAGGGGGTCCGGTTCGAGGTAGGGCGGGAAAACGTTATTGAGGTCACCATCAACGGGCAACGGCACACCTTGCGGGCCGGGTGGCAGAAGTCCTTGCTGGATTTCTTGCGCGACGAGGCGGGCTTTACCGGCCCCAAGGAGGGCTGCGCCGAGGGCGAATGTGGGGCGTGTACTGTGCATCTGGATGGAGTGGCGGTGATGAGTTGTCTGGTGCCTGCCCCGCGCGCTCACCTGGCCGAGGTGGTGACGGTGGAGGGCCTGGCGCAAGAGAAGCGCCTGCATCCGGTGCAGCAGGCCTTTGTAGAGGCCGGAGCAGTGCAGTGCGGCTATTGCACCCCGGGCTTTATCATGTCGGCGGCCAAATGGCTGGAGGAGAAGCCAGCCCTAGACGGTGAAAGCATCCGCTGGGCGCTGAGCGGCAACCTCTGCCGCTGTACGGGTTACTACAAAATCGTGCGGGCTGTGGAGCAGGCGGTGCGCGGAGGTGGCTGATGGGCCGATATGACCGCTTTGGCCGTTCGCCTTTGCCCTCCTGGCGTCAACGTTGGGAGCAGGCTCACCCACTTTGGGGGCCCTTGGGCTGTCTGTTTGCCGTCATCCTGCTGGTGCTGGGATACGCCCTGGCGGTGTTGACCCTGCAAAATGAGGCGGTGCGCCAATGGGTGGACGCTTCGCCGGGCTTGCGTTTCCAGGGTGCTGACCCTTATCTCCTGGCCAAAGTTTTGTTCACCCTGGTTTATGGAGTGCTGTTGTATGGCCTTCTGGGCCTGATCTACGCGGCATTGCTGCGCACTTTTGAGGCGACGCCGGATATGCCCTGGGACCTGCGGGCCTCGGTGCGTCGCCCGCGAAAACGGCTGTTGCGCGTGCTGCAGGGCCTGGCGCCCGTTTTGAGCCTGGGTATGGTGTTATGGACTGTGCCCTGGATGAAGACGCAGCCGTGGTATCGCCCTATCCCTGCCCTCCAGGTACCGGGGCCAATCCCCGACCTCTTTTTCTATGTGTTGGCTTTTGGCCTCTGGTACTACCTGTTTCAGGTGCTTGCCGTTTTGCTCAACATGCTCTTGCTGGCCTTGCTCAAGGCGCTGACCGAGCAACCTTCTGCCGAGGATGACCTCTGATGGAACGCACGGTGCCCCAAACCGCTTCCGAGGAAATCGAACTCTACCAACGCACCTACTACTCTCTGTTGCGGAGCACCGATGAAGTGCCCATCCGGGCCCTGGAGGAGGTACACCTGCGCATGGGGTCCCTGCTGCACCCCGGGGCGGCGGCGTCGGACCCCGATCCGGGCGCGCTGATCTACAGTGTGTTGCGCCTCCCCGATTGCATCTTCCGCACCCGCAGGGTGGTGTTGGGGCAGAGCCCGCAGGTGTTTCGTGATTTCGATATCGGCGAGGTGGAGACCTGGGAGCGGGTTTCGGCCAAAGCCCGCCGCCGTCCGTGCTTCTTTGACGGCGAGGAGACTCTGGCCTGCTATATTGCCAGCCGCTCGGACATCGACGATGTGTTGCCCATCCTCACCGCGTTGCAGGTGGAATGGAACAAACTCCAGCGCCTGCTTCAGGAAACCTCCGAGGCGTTTCGGGAGGCCCTGCAACAGAACGCAGTACCCGATGCGGCTCTGGCCAGGGCGTTACACCTGCCCCTGGAGGATGTGCGCCGTTTGTGGGCCATCCGGGGCGCGGAATTCCCGGCCCATCTGGACGCCATCGCGCGCCAACCCAAACGCTTAGTGGTGCGCTTGCTCAGCGGTTCCCTGAGCGAGTACCGGCGGGCCACGCTGGCCTGGTGGGAGGTGATCGAGCAACGGGTGCCCGATTTGCGCCAGCGGCCGGTGTATTTCGTTTCGAGCAATCCGCACAGTTTCCCCAATTTGCTGGCTGGGTTTGCCCTGCGCCACCAGGCGACCCTGATGCGCTTTGTCGAGGCTTCCCAGGGCCCCTTGCTCCAGGAGGAATGGAGACAGATTCGCGAAGGACGGGTGCCTTCGAGCAAAGAGAACTTTTTCTATTACGCGCTGAAGAAATATCAGGCCACGCCCGCTGGGCAACCCACCCGCGCCGAGCAACGGGCTCACGAAGAGGCTTTGGGCATTCTGCGCATTCCTGCAGAGCACAGTTTTGATGTGGAGGCTCAAGTCATCGACTTGAGCCGTTTGCGCCAGGCCTGCGTCGACCCTCGCCTGCGTGATCTGCCCTGGGAGACCTTGCAGCGGAGCGAGGCGTATATCCTCAATATCGACTATCCACTGGGTATGGGGGCTTATCACATCCTCACCCTGGTCGCCGAGCGGGTGGGGTGCGTGCTGGGGGTCTACATCATGGGCAAGGCCGCCACGCTCAACGGCGCCATTGGCGATGTGATGATCCCCAATGTGGTGCACGACGAGCACTCGCAGAACACCTACCTTTTTGGGAACCCCTTCACCGCCCGCCATGTGGCGCCCTTCCTCACTTACGGCACGGTGCTGGACAATCAAAAAGCGGTCACCGTGCGCGGCACCTTTTTGCAAACCGCGCGCTACATGGATGTGTTCTATCGGGAGGGGTACACGGATATCGAGATGGAGGCCGGGCCGTATCTCTCGGCGGTGTACGAAATGGTGCGCCCCAAACGTTACCCGGTCAATGAAATCGTCAACTTGCACGGCACGCCCTTTGAGGTGGGCATCCTGCACTATGCTTCAGCCACTCCTTTGAGCAAGGGAAAGAACTTGGGGGCGGGTAGCCTTTCCTACCGGGGGATGGACCCCACCTACGCCACGGCCATTGCCATCCTGCGCCGCATTGTCCATCGAGAAGCCCAACGAATTTCGGAGGGGTAGCATGACGCGTATCATCGGCCAACCGTTCCGCCGTGTGGATGTCCTTGCCAAGGTGACCGGCAAGGCGCAGTATCCGGGCGACATCGATTTGCCCAACCAGTGTTACATGAAGATCAAGTTTGCCGAACGGGCTCACGCCATCGTCAAGCGTATCGATACGAGCAAAGCCGAAGCGCTGGAGGGGGTGATCGCGGTGTTCACGGCCAAGGATGTGCCGGTGAACGAGTACGGTTTGATGGAGCCTGATCAGCCGGTGCTCTGCGGCCCGGGTTCGTCCAAACCCTATGCCGACCGGGTGCGTTTCGTGGGCGACCAGGTGGCCTTGGTGGTCGCCGAGACCCCGGAAATCGCCGCCAAAGGCGTGGAATTCATCGAGGTGGATTACGAGGACCTGCCGGTGGTGGACGACCCTTTGGCGGCCATGCAGCCGGATGCGCCTCTGGTGCATCCGGAGCGTGGTTCCAATGTGTTCGTCGAATATCGCATCCGCAAGGGGGATGTGGAGGAAGGCTTTGCCCAGGCCGATGTGATTGTTGAAGGGGAGTATCGTACCCCCACCCAGGAGCACGCTTACCTGCAGCCCGAGGCCGGCCTGGCTTATGTGGACGAAGAGGGGCGAGTGACGGTCATCGTGGCCGGGCAGTGGGCTCACGAAGACCGCGAGCAGATCGCCCACGCCCTGGGGCTGCCTGAGGAGAGGGTGCGCGTTATCTATCCGGCCATCGGCGGCGCCTTTGGCGGACGGGAAGATATGTCGGTGCAAATCGTGCTCGCGCTGGCCGCCTGGCGGTTGCACCAGCAGGGCATCGATCGCCCGGTGAAGATCGTCTGGAGCCGGGAAGAGTCCATCATCGGCCACGGCAAGCGGCACCCCTTCATCATCCGCGCCAAATGGGGGGGCACCAAAGAAGGCAAAATCGTGGCCGCCAGGATGGAACTCATCGCCGACGGGGGCGCTTACATCTACACCAGCACCAAGGTGTTGGGGAACGCCGTCATCACCTGCACGGGGCCGTACGAAATCCCCCATGTGTGGGTGGACGCTTACGGCGTGTACACCAATCACCTGCCCTCGGCGGCCTTCCGCGGCTTTGGCGCACCCCAGGGCATCTTTGCCGCGGAGATGCAGATGAACAAGCTGGCCGAGGCGTTGGGGATGGACCCCGTGGAGTTGCGGATGCGGAATGTGTTCCGCGAGGGCAGCCTGATGTCCGTGGGGACGCCGGTGCCCGAAGGGGTGACCATGGCCGAGGTGCTGGCCGAGACCGCCCGCGCGGCCGGATGGGAGCAAGGGCCTCAGGGCTGGCACCGGCCCGAAGACGCCGACGAACGCTGGCCCGGGCCGGCGTGGCGTAAGCCTGCGCCCTCGTATATCAGGCGTGGCATCGGTCTCGCCATCGGTTTCAAGAATGTGGGCTTTTCCTTTGGCTTCCCGGAGCATAGTTGGGCCAGGGTGGAACTCTATGGCGGCACGGAGATTGAGCGGGCCGTGGTGTACCATGCCGGGGCCGAGGTGGGGCAGGGGGCGCATAGCGCCTTCGTGCAGATGGCGGCCGAAGCGTTGGGTATCTCGCCGGACAAAGTGACCTTGGTGGTCTCGGATACCGGCCTTACCGAGAGTTCGGGCAGCGCCTCGGCGTCACGGATGACCTTTATGGCGGGGAACGCCATCAAAGGGGCCTGTGAGCGGGCGTTGGCGAAATGGCACAACGAAAAGCGCCCCGCCGTAGCCGAATATACCTATCATCCGCCGCAGACCACGCCCTTTGATCCCGAAACCGGGCACTCGAAGCCCAACTTCACCTATGGGTATGTGGCCGCGGCGGTGGCCCTGGAGGTGGATAGCGACACCGGCCAGGTACGTCCAGTGGAGGTGATCTTAGGGAACGATGTGGGGCAGGCCATCAATCCTCAGCAAGTGGAAGGCCAGATCGAAGGCGGCGTGGTGCAGGCCCTGGGCTGGACCCTGCTGGAGCACTTCCTCTACGACGAACAGGGGCGGGTGGTCACCGACCGACTGTCCACCTATCTCATTCCCACGGCGCTGGATGTGCCGGTGAAAGTACGCCCGCTTATCCTCGAGTACCCCGACCCCTTGGGCCCCTGGGGCGCCCGAGGCATGGGCGAAATGCCCTTCCTGCCGGTCGCCCCGGCGGTGATGCAGGCCATGCGTCAGGCGGTTGGCGTATGGTTCGACGACTTCCCCCTGACGCCGGAGCGGGTGTTGCGGGGGTTGGGCGCGTTCTCGTGAACCGGGACGGGAGGCGTGGGTGACGATTGCCGGCGTGGTCCTGGCCGCCGGGGCGGGGCGGCGCATGGGCCGACCCAAAGCCTTGCTTCGCTGGCAAGGTGAGCCCCTGGTGCATCGGGCGGCACGGGTGGCCTTGGAGGCCGGGCTGGCGCCGGTGGTTGTGGTGCTGGGCGCGGCGGCCAGGGAAGCGCGCCAAGCCGTGGCCGACCTCCCGGTGGAGGTCTGCGTCAACCGGCGCTGGCAGGAAGGCATGGGCACCTCGGTGGCGGTGGGGGTGTCTGCGCTGCCGGAAAAGGTCGAGGCCGCCGTCTTCCTGTTGGTGGACCAGCCTTTCGTCACGCCGGAGGTGATCCGGGCCATGGTAGCCCATCACCGGGCCACGGGAGCCCCTGTGGTGGCCCCGGAAGTGGCAGGGCGGCGCACCAACCCGGTGCTTTTTTCCGCCACCCTGTTCCCGGCGTTGCGTCGGTTGCAAGGGGATGTAGGCGGTCGGGCGCTGTTCGCCCGCTATCCGCCCGCCCTGGTCCCGTGGCCCGACAGGCGTTTGGCGGTGGATTGGGACCGCCCGGAGGATGTGTTGCTCTGGAAGGAAGGGAAATCATGAGCGAAAAGCCCCTCGTGGTGCTCACGCACCCTTTGCCCGAAGACTGGATCGCTCCGTTGCGGGCACAGGTGCGCCTGGTGGTCGGCCCGGAGGGCGTGGCCGGCGTGCATCCCTCCCTGGAGCCGTATCTGGCCGAGGCGGAGGGGTTGTTGACCTGGCTGATCGACCGCGTGGATGAGGCCTTGTTGGCGCGAATGCCGCGCCTGCGGGTGGTCTCGAACATGGCCGTGGGCGTGGACAACATCGACCTGGAAGCCTGCCGACGCCGGGGGATCCCCGTGGGGCACACGCCGGGGGTGTTGACCGACGCCGTGGCCGACCTGACCCTGGCGTTGCTGCTGGCCGTGGCGCGGGGCATCTTCCCCGCGGCGCAGGACGCCCGCGAGGGGCGTTGGGGGCTGTGGTCGCCCACGCGCTGGTTAGGGGCCGACTTGCAGGGGGCCACCTTAGGCATCGTGGGCCTGGGCGGCATCGGGCAGGCGGTGGCCCGGCGGGCGGTGGGCTTTGGCCTGCGCATTGGGTACACCTCGCGCACGCCCAAGCCGGAGGCCGAGGCGGCCTACGGGGCGCAGCGCCTGCCTCTGGATGAGTTGCTGGCCATGAGCGATTTCGTCAGCCTGCACGTCCCCCTGACCCCAGAGACGCGGGGGCTCATCGGCGAGGCCGCCTTGCGGCGCATGAAGCCCACCGCTTACCTGATCAACATGGCCCGCGGGCCGGTGGTGGACACCGACGCCCTGGTGCGGGCGCTGCAGGAAGGCTGGATCGCCGGTGCGGCGCTGGATGTGACCGAGCCCGAGCCGTTGCCGCCAGCGCATCCGTTGTATCGCCTGCCTAACTGCGTCATCGTGCCGCATATTGGTTCGGCGACCCATGCCACCCGGCGGCGGATGGCCGAACTGGCCTGCGCCAACCTGTTGGCCGGCCTGCGGGGCGAACCATTGCCCCATCGGGCGAATTGAGGTAGAAGTTATGCTCAGCCGACAGGGGGAAGACGCTCCCCTCCACCACCGCCTGCGGCTGGGGATATCTCCGTGCCCTCTTCGACTCCGCGTCCCTTCGGGATGCTCCGCTCAGAGGGGGCAAGGTGGACTCCTTCATCCTTCCATGATGCTGTGGCCTGACGGGGCGCGCGTGAGGCTTGGCTCCAGGAGCCGGGCGGCGTACACCAGCGGATGGATGGCTTCGCGCTGGGTGCCGTCGTAAATCTGGTGGCGGCAGGAGGTGCCTACGGCCAGCACGGGGACATCGAGGGGCGTTTGCCGCACCGCAGGGAACAAGGCCAGTTCGCCGATCTGGAACGATAGGTCAACGTGTTCCGCTTCGTAGCCAAAGGCCCCGGCCATGCCGCAGCATCCGGCCTCGATGACCTCCACCCGCACGCCCAGGGCTTCCAGGAAGGCCACTGTGGCCGACACGCCCACCGGTTGCCCGTCCTCGGCCGGAGGACGGGCCTTCTGGTAGCAATGGCCGTGGAGGCGGACCGTGGCTTCGTCTGCGGCGGGGCGTAAGGCTCGCAGCCGTTCGAGCGCTTCCGGGCGGCGCAGGAGGTACTCGTCCACCAGCCAGGCGCGACGGGCCAGGGCGCGGGTCGCCTCGCTGGGCAAAAGGTCGGGATATTCGTCGCTCAGGGTGTAGATTTCGGAGGGCTCGGCCCCTACTATGGGCAACTGTCCGTCGGGGTCCAGGCGCTGCCCGGCGGCCAACACCCGCCGGGCGCGCTGGCGGGCCGCGTCCAGAAAACCCTTGGAGATCAGAGGGCGCCCCGCACCCACCACGGGGAGCACCAGGGGCCGTTCCCCGGCGGCTCGCAACAGGGCCAGGGCCGCTCGCTCTACCTCGGGCTCGAAGTAGCGGGTGAAGGCATCGGGGAGGTAGAGCACGGTGGGGGCCCTCTCCTCTCCCCCCTGGGCCGCGCTTCGCGCGCCCCGCCCCTCCTTCCCTCTCCTGCTGGGAGAGGGAAGGGGAGAGCGGGGCCAGCGCCAGGCCAGTTTGGGCAGCGACCGCCTTTTGGTTTCCAGTCCAATGAGCCCCCCCAGGGCCCGGTGAAGGATGGGGGTGAGGAGGTTGGCTACAGGGGCCAGTGCCGCGCCCCAGGGGGCCAGCCGATCCACAAAGGCAAACAGATAGTCCCGCACAGGGCGGCGGTGGGTGCGGTAGTAGTGGTGGAGGAATTCGTATTTCAACTTAGCCATGTCTACCGCCGAGGGGCATTCCGCCTTGCAACCCTTGCAAGCTAAGCAGAGGTCCAGGGCGTCCTTGGCCGCCTCTTCGGCTTGCGGGATAGCGCCGGTGAGCAGGGCGCGGAGCAGGTTGGCCCGGCCCCGGGTGGTATACTGTTCCTCCCGGGTGGCCTGGAAGGAGGGGCACATGACCCCAGTGCTTTTGCGGCAGACTCCGGCCCCGTTGCACTGTTCGACGGCGCCCGCCAGTCCGTCTTGAGCGGAGAAATCCAGAGTAGGCGTCCACAAGTGGGGGGTGCGGTATTCGGGCCCGTAGCGCAAATTGGCGTCCATCGGAGGCGCGTCCACGATTTTGCCGGGGTTGAGCAGGCCCTGGGGATCGGCGGTCTTTTTGAGGCGGCGGAAGAGGGCGACGATTTCGGAGCCGAATTGCCGCTCCAACCACTCGGAGCGAGCCAGGCCGTCGCCGTGTTCGCCGCTGACCACGCCCCCTACGGACAGGGTGAGGTCCACCGCTTCCTGGGCGATGGCCCTCAGGTCGCGTACGCCCTGTTCGGTGTGCAGGTCGAGCAGGGGGCGAATGTGCAGCACCCCGGCCGAGGCGTGGGCGTAGAAGGCGGCCTCGGTGCCATAGGCGGCCAGCAGTCGCTCCATCTCGCGGGCGAAATGGGCCAGGCGCTCCACGGGAACGGCCAAGTCTTCGATAAAGGCCACCGGTTTGCGACGGCCTGGACGGGACATGAGCAGCCCCAGGCCCACTTTGCGCACCGCCCAGATTTGGGCCTGGTGGTCGGGATCGGCGGCCAGGAAGGCATGGGGCAGGGCTTTCCTGGCGTGCCTCTGGGCTTCCTCTGGGGTCTGGCCGTCGAATTCGACGAGTAGGAGGGCTTGCGGAAGGCCGTCTTGCAGCAAGGGACCAAGGGCGGCGTGGGTGTCGCGGGCGTAGGCCGGGACCGTGAGGGCCAGGCGCAACAGTTCGGCGGGGAGGAGTTCGATGGCCGAGGGGCGCCGTTCCAGCAGGTCGGGCACGGCCTCGCAGGCGTGGGCCACGGAGGGAAAGGCCAGCACGGCCAGTGCCCTGGCCGCCGGTCGAGGCACTAAGTGCAGGGTGAGGCGTCGGGCCAGCGCCAGGGTGCCTTCGGACCCGGCCAGCAGCGGGGCCAGGGAGAGGGTGTCGGGCGAAAGAGGGGGATAGGTCGCGTCCCCACCGGGCATGCCGTTGGCGTCATCCCACTGGGGTGGGCGGTCGGGGGCCCAGGGCAGCAGATAGGGCAGGTTGTAGCCCGAGGCGCGTCGCCAGAGGCGGGGCCAGCGTTCCCGGATGAGGTCGGCGTGGCGGGTGCGCAGGTCCAGGGCAAAGCGGTAGAGGGCGGCGGGCGTACGACTGTACGCCCCTGCCCCGGTGGCCAGTTTTTGGGCCGTTGGCAGCGGCAACGGCGCCCAGGTGTCCGAGGTGCCGTCGGCCAGGAGGACCTCGGCGGCGAGCAGGTGGTCGGCCGCCATGCCGTAGCGGATGGAATGGGCTCCGGTGGCGTTGGTGCCGATGACGCCGCCCACGGTGGCCCGGTCGGCCGAGGAGGGGTCAGGGCCGAATTGCAGGCCATAGGCGGCGAGATGCCGGTTGAGGTCGCCCAGCACCACGCCGGGCTGCACCGTGGCGGTGCGGGCCTCGGGGTTGACCTCCAGGATGGCGTTGAGGTGGCGGGAGAAGTCCACCACCACGCCGGGCCCAATGGCCTGCCCGGCCAGGCCGGACCCCGCTCCGCGCGGCACCAGCGGCACGCCGAATTCGGCGGCCAGGGCCACGATGGCGGCCAGGTGGTCCTCGATGCGGGGCAACACCACCGCCTGGGGCATGATCTGATAGATGGAGGCATCGGTGCTGTAGAGGTAACGCGACGCCGGGTCGTCACGCACCTCGGCGTCGGTTTCGCGGCGCAGGGCTTCGAGGTAGGCACGGAGATGATCCATTGGGAACCCTGGGATGAGGGAATGCGGGGGGAGGGAGACGCAGAGGATTCAAGAGGCGCTGAGGGCGCAGAGGAGATTCAACGCTGGGCTCTCTGTCCCCTCTATGCTTCTGTTCTCCGCCTTTGTGCCCTCTGCGCCTTTCTGCCCCCCTCTGCGGCTTATTCTTCCAGCACTTTCCGCTGAGCGGCCAGGAGCCGCTGGATGCCCGACCAGGCCAGGTCCAGCAGGCGCTCGTGCGTCGCACGGCTGAACGGCGCGCCCTCGGCGGTGCCTTGAATCTCGACAATGCGGCCCTGGGCGTCCATGACTACATTCATGTCCACCTCGGCGTGCAAGTCTTCCGCGTAGCAAAGATCGAGCATCGGTACGCCGTCCACCACGCCCACGCTGACGGCAGCCAAGGGGGAGCGAAACACTTCGGCGGGAATTTCCTCTGCGGCGATCAAGGGGCGCAGCGCCAGCGCCACGGCGACATAGCCGCCGGTGATGGCTGCGGTGCGGGTGCCGCCGTCGGCCTGAAGCACATCGGCGTCCACGGTGATGCTGCGCCGTCCCAGCAGGCTGAGGTCGAAGGCGGCGCGCAGGCTGCGACCGATGAGGCGGCGGATTTCCTGGCTGCGGCTGCTTTGCCAGTTGGTGCGCGGCGTGCGGGTTTGGGTGGCGCGGGGCAGCATGGCGTACTCGGCCGTGATCCAACCGCCCTCACGCCCCTCCTGCTCCATCCAGCGCGGGAGGCTTTCCTCCACTGTGGCGGTGCACAGCACGCGGGTGTTCCCCAGGGCGATGAGCACCGAGCCTTCGGCGTAGGGCGCGGCGTGGGGCGTCAGGGATATTGGGCGCAGTTCGTCGGCTTGCCGTCCATCGGGGCGCATGACAGGCTCTCCTGGGTGGGATGATGGTATTCTACCACCCTAAGGGAAGTGGAGATGGGGCAACGCCCCCAGCAGGGGATAGGCATCGGCAGACCAAAAAGTCAGTGCCTGGCGCCCTGAGACGAGGATGGTGGCGGGATGGATGGTTCTCTCCTCTGATGGGGGGGTGCGGCCGTGACTGCCTGGGTGAGGTGAGGGGATGGCCGCCTCCCGCAAAAAGCGCACCGACCGCCTGACCATTCAGACGGTCGGTGGTGAAGGGGCCCTTCTCCTCCTAAGCAGGGCCACCACCGGTTAGCGTGTGCGAAGGCGCAGAGCGCGTCGCAGGGTGCGTTCCTCGCCGGGGGTGAGGGCCCGCCACTGGCCGGGGCGCAGCCCTACGGCGGTAAAGGGGCCGATGCGCCAGCGGAACAGGCGCAGGGTGGGCAACCCTACCGCCGCGGTCATGTGCCGCACCTGGTGTTTCTTGCCCTCGGTGAGCGTGTTCTGCAGCCAGGTGGTGGGGCCGTGCGGCGTCACCGGTTTGGGGCGGGGCGGCAGCGGCGGCGGAGGGATGACCTGCACTTTGGCAGGGCGTGTGCGATAGCCGCCTTTGATGAACACGCCTTCCCGCAGGGCGTTCAGTTGCTCGTCGTTCGGCACCCCTTCGACCTGCACCCAGTAGGTCTTGGGCAGTTTGTAGCGCGGGTGGGTCAGGCGGTGGGCCACAGCGCCGTCGTCCGTGAGTAGCAGCAATCCTTCGGAGCGCAAATCCAGCCGCCCGGCCGGGTACACATCGGAAAGGGGAATGTACTGCGCCAGCGTTGGGCGACCCTCTGGGTCGGTGAAGGCGGAAAGCACGCCGTAAGGTTTGTTGAACAGCAGAATCATGCTCACAAAGCCCAGGCCAGCAGGATGCCCAGGATGGCGCTGATGAGCCCTAAGTGCAGGAAAAGGTTGGTGCGGGCCAGCCAGGCCGAAGGAAACGCCAGCACGATCAACAGGTTCAGGATGATCAGCGCCAGGCCCACCAGGGGGAGGAGCCCTTTTCGGTGAGCGAAGTACTCGGCCACGAGGTCCAGAAAACGGTTGAAAGCGTCCAGCATGGGGTTCCCTCTCGGACAGGCCTACTCGGCAGTGGTTTCTTGCAGGGCTTCCCCAGAGGAAGCGGTGACCATGAACGGCGCAAAGCGGGCCAGGAGGCGTCCGGGCAGGCGCCCTCGAATGGTCACCCTGCCGCGATGGTGCTCCACCCGCTCTACCTGTCCCAGTTCGTGGAAGAGGGCGATCAGGCCGCCCTGTTCGTAGGGCAGGTCCACCACCACCGGGGTGTAGGTGGCGTAGAGTTTGTCGGCCATGGCCTGCAGGAGTTTGGGGATACCCTGTCCGGTGAGCGCCGAGATGGCCACGGCGTTGGGAAAGCGGGACAGGGACGCCTGGGCACGCTCAGGGTCTTCCAGCAGGTCCACTTTGTTGAGCACGGTAAGCACGGGGATGTGGGCCGCGCCGATATTGTGCAGGGTACGCAAGACCACCTCGGCCTGGGCAGTGGCGCGGGGATGGGAGATGTCGATGACATGGAGGAGCAAATCGGCCTCGGCGATTTCCTCTAAGGTGGCGCGGAAGGCGGCGACCAGGGAGGTGGGCAGTTTCTGGATGAAGCCCACGGTGTCGGTGACCAGGGCCAGATGACCGCCGGGGAGTTCAATGCGCCGGGTGGTGGGGTCGAGAGTGGCGAAGAGTTGGTCGGCCACATAGACCCCCGCCTGGCTCAGGCGGTTGAGCAGGGTGGATTTGCCGGCGTTGGTGTAGCCCACCAGCGAGACCACAGGAAGTCGATTGCGGCGACGGCGGGCGCGGTAGCGTTGACGGTGGGCGCGGACCTTCTCCAACTCGCGGCGCAGGTGGTCCATGCGGCGGCGGATGTCGCGCCGGTCCACCTCCAACTGCTTTTCGCCGGGGCCACGCAGCCCCACGCCGCCCATGCGTCCGGCGCGTCCGCCACCGCCGCCGGTCTGCCGCGCCAGGTGAGTCCAGGCGCGGGTCAGCCGGGGGAGCCGGTATTCGTATTGGGCCAGTTCGACCTGCAACGCGCCCTCGCGGGTGCGCGCGTGTTGCGCGAAAATGTCCAAAATGAGGGCCGTGCGGTCCAGGATGCGCACCCGGTCGCCGAAGTAGTTCTCCAGTTCGCGCAGGTGGCGGGGGTTGAGTTCGTCGTCGAACAGCAGCACATCGGCCTCGGTCTCCTCGACCAGGGCGCGAATTTCTTCCAACTTGCCTTTGCCCACCAGGTATTTGGGGTTCGGGCGGTTGAGGCGCTGGGTGGTTTGCCCGACGACCGCCAGCCCGGCGGTCTCGGCCAAGCGGGCCAGTTCTTCCAGGGAGTCTTCCAGCGGCAAAGGCCCTTCTTTGCCGCGAATCTCGACGCCCACGAGGAAGGCGTGCTCTTGGGGCGGCTGGGTGGGCAGTGGGATTTGGCCCTGGCGGACGGTGCTCATGCGCGTTTCTTTTTGTCCCATTGGATGAGGCGCTCCATGGCTTCACGCAAGCGTGAGGCCTCGGTGCCCAAAGAGATACGCAGATACCCTTCGCCGTGCGGGCCGAAGATCACCCCGGGCGTGGTGCTCACCCCGGTTTCCCGCAGCAAGCGGTCGCAGAAGGCTTTGCTGTCTTGCTCGCCTTCGGGCAGGCGGGCCCACACATAGAGAGAGGCCTTGGGCTTTTGCGCCTGCAGGCGGGTCTCTTTCAGGGCTTCCAACACGATGTCGCGGCGTTCCTGATACACCCCGTTGCGCCAGGCGATCCACTCGTCCAGTTCGGCGTTGCGCAGGGCGGCCGCGCCAGCGCGCAGGATGGGCAGGAAATGGGAGGTGTCCAACTGGCTTTTGTACACATGCACATAGCGCACCACCTCGGGGTGGCCCACCAGCATCCCTAAACGCCAGCCAGCCATGTTGAAGCCCTTGGAGAAGGAGTTGAACTCCACGGCCACTTCTTTGGCGCCGGGCACTTCCAGGATGCTGGGCGCGCGGTAGCCTTCAAAGGTGACGTCCATATAGGGGGCATCATGGGCGATGAGGATGTCATACTTGCGAGCAAAGGCTACAGCTTTTTCGAAAAAGGCCATAGGCGCCACGGCGCCGGTGGGATTGTTAGGGTAGTTGAGCCAGAGCAGTTTGGCCCGTCGAGCCATCTCTTCGGGGATGGCGTCCAGATCGGGGAGGAACCCGTTGGCTTCCTCCAGGGGCATGAAGAAAATCTCCGCCCCGGCAATTTTGGCCCCGGCCCGGTAGGTGGCGTACCCCGGATCCGGAATGAGGACCAGGTCCCCCGGGTTGAGCAGGGCCTGGGCCAGGTGGAACAATCCCTCCTTGGAACCGATGAGGGCCAGGACCTCGGTGGCCGGGTCCAGGGTGACGCCGAAGCGGCGCTGGTAGTATTCGGCAACGGCCTCTTTGAAGTCGGGCGTGCCGCCGTAGGGGGTGTAGGCGTGGGTGTCGGGACGGCGGGCCTCTTCCACCAGGGTTTCGATGACCGCTGAAGGAGGCGGCAGATCCGGCGCGCCGATGTCGATGCGGATGACATCCAGGCCTTCGGCCTTCAAGGTGGCGATTTTCTTGCCCAGTTGGGCGAAAAAGTAGGCGCCAAATGAGGCTATTCGGTCAGCGGGTTGGATGTTCATGGGGCTCTCCTTCTGTGAGTCGTAGGGTTTCGGCCAAACGGCGATACATTTCCAGATGGGCCAGGTCGGTTTGGGGCGGTTCGTCGTAGAGGGGCAGGAGCACATGGAATGTGGAGCCCGGGCAACGGGCTTCGTCGTGGCCCGGGGATTCGACCCAGATGGTGCCGCCGTGAGCCTCGATGATCCCTTTGGTCATGGGCAGGCCTAACCCGGGCCCACCGCCCTTGAATTTGGTCTTGCTCGAGGAATGCGTCAGCGGGTTGCCCAATCGGGCGAAGAAGTCGAAGATGTACTCCTGGTCTTCGGGGGCAATGCCGATGCCGGTGTCCTGGATGATCACTTCAACGAAGCCGGGCAGTAGACGCCCGTCAATGGTGATGCGACCGCCGTCGGGGGTGAACTTGATGGCGTTGCTCAGCAGGTGGCCAAAGGCCTGGTATAGACGTTCAGGATCACCATAGAGGAGCCTGTCGCTGCCGGGAAACTCTCGGACCTCCAGGGTCTGGTTTCGCTCCTGCAACACGGAGGTGAATTCCAGGGCCAGGCTTTGGAACAGGCGATTGAGCCACAAAGGTTGAAAGGAGAGTTCCAGCAGATTGGCGTGGATAAGGGAGATGTCCACCAGGTCGTTGACGATTTCGCGGATGCGGTCCGCGCCGCGCAGGATGCCTTCCAGGTAGTTCAGCAGTTGCTCGTTGCCCAGGCGCTCCAACGCTTCACGCAGGATGGCGGAATAGCCCTCGATGACGGTGAGGGGAGTGCGC
This sequence comes from Anaerolineae bacterium, assembly GCA_011176535.1. Classification (NCBI taxonomy): domain Bacteria; kingdom Bacillati; phylum Chloroflexota; class Anaerolineae; species Anaerolineae bacterium. The sequence continues at coordinate 21,432 of DUEP01000100.1, forward strand.
AGTTCGTGGGCGGCCACGGAGATGAAGGTCAACTTGGCCTGGTGCAGTTGTTCCTTCTCGCGTTGCACTTCCTCCCAGCGGCGGTTGACCCGTTTGATGCGCTCGCGCATCTCCTCGCGCGCGGCGAAGGGCAGCAGGTGAGCCCACACGGGAAGGAGGGCCTGTTGGGCCTGGACCGCCTGATCGCCAGGCCACGCCCGCTGGAGGGCGCGATAAGTGGCCTGCTGCAGCCGAACCACCACCTGGAAGATGGAAAAAGAGGGCGCTTCGGAGGGCTCGTCGGTCTGGTCGGGATTGTTGGCGATCCAGCGGCGGAGCAGGTTCTCCAGTTCGGTGAAGTGATGCGTCTCGATGGCCCTGACCAGCGCGGCGAAGAATTCCTTCAGCACAGGGCGGAGCCAACGTCGTTGCTCCGGAGGCGCATCCAGTTCCACCAGGGCTTCTTTCAGCCAGGTTGGTTGTAAGGTGTTCCAGGCAAGTGAACCTTGACTCATAGCGTCTATAGTTTACGCCATGAGGCGGGTTTTGCCAAGTGATAAACCGCAGGAGGAACACTCAAAGTCGCATCAGGTGGGAAGCGCCTCTTCCAGGGGCAGGGAGAGGCGTAGTTGTTGGGGTGGGCGGCGGCCGTCCAGGAGGATGTAGGGGCTCATGCGTTGGACAGGGAAACCCAGGGCCCGCAGTTGTTCGACCGAGCGCAGGCGCACCTCGCGGCGCACACGGAGGAGGAGCCCAACGCGACGCGGGCCCAGGCCGGGCACGCGCAGCAGCCGTTCTTTAGGGGCGGTGTTCAGTTCCACCGGGTGCTCGCGCAGGTGGGCGTCGGCCCAGGCCTGCTTGGGGTCGCTGTGGCGGGGTAAGTTTCCCTGCTCATCCAGGGGCAGTTCCTCGAGGACAAAGCTGTAATCGCGCAGTAAGAAGAAGGCCTGGTGAAGGTGGTGGGCGCGGCGAGGGTCTTCGGGCGGCAGGTGTTCCAGCGGCGTGTCGGGAATGGGACGGAAAGGTGAGAAGTACACCCGGCGCAGGGTGAGTTTCGGTAGCCATTCGGCGGCCACGGCCAACAGGTCCCGGTCGCTTTCGCCCGCCGCGCCGACGACGAATTGGGTGGTGATGGAGGGCCAGCGCGGCAGGCCGAACTCGGCCGGATGGTGTTCTTGCTGGATTTCGGCCACCCAGCGGAGCAGTTGCAGGAGTTCGCCCCAGTAGCGTTTGTGAGGGGCCAGCCGCTGTAGGAAACGCGCCCCTGGGGCTTCCAGGTTGACCGAGATGCGGTCGGCCAACTGCATGGTGCGCAGCACCTGCTCCTTGTCGGCCCCCGGCATGAGTTTGAGGTGCA